>NZ_VPAN01000024.1:0-12256 GCF_013419225.1 Acinetobacter sp. YH12097
ACTTCATGTACAACCATCATTTTAAAGGCGAAGCTATAATCACGTTGTGTGCGTTTAACTCGTTGTTCTTGTGCATGTTCCATAAAATAAGTCTCTTAAGGTGTAAACTTATTTCAGGACGGGACAACATGGTAAGCAAAAAAGCCTCGACGTTTGTCGAGGCTTTTTTATAGATTAAATACAGAAAGCGCTGAGTCTGTGGTGGAAAATCTCGCGAACTGCGATGGAGTGGAGTATCATATTCAACGTTTTTTAAGATTAACTTTAATTAAGGTTGCGCATGAAATTACTGGCATTGGAAACTGCCAATGAGCAGTGTTCCGTCTCGATTGTAGATGAAACTCAAGAGCTTTATTTTCAACTCGATTTACGGGCAAAAGCGCAGACGCAAACCATTCTCCCAATGATTGAGCAAGGGCTTAATCAAACTGCTATTGAGTTAGCGAATTTAACTACGATTGCCTTTAGTCGTGGGCCTGGCTCATTTAGTGGTGTTCGTATTAATGCAGCGGTAACACAAGCCTTGGCATGGGCCAATGATATACCTGTTGTTCCAGTATCGACTTTGCAAGCTTTGGCTCAAGCGGCACATCGTTTATATGGTTTGACCCAAGTAACGGCAGTCCTTGATGCACGCATGCAAGAAGTGTATATCGCTAGCTATCAACTCGATGCCAATGGCATTATGCAGGCTGTAGATGAAGAACAACTATTAAGCTACGCCGATGCCACACCGCAGATCAAATTTACCGTCGTGGGTTCTGGTAGTGAGCTCATTCAATCAGAACAAACACAATACAAAGACTTAAGTGCAACAGCACAAGATATTGCTACTATTGCCCGCGAAGCGGCGCAAAGAAAAGCATGGGTGAGTGCTGAACTTGCATTGCCCGTTTATTTACGAGATAACGCCTGGAAGAAAATTTCAGAACAAGGCAAGCCATAATTAGGGTTATATATGGATCTTCTACTGCTGCTCAAAGCGGCAATCATGGGTATTGTTGAAGGTATTACCGAATTTTTACCGATTTCAAGTACAGGGCATTTAATTCTGGCTTCAGAATTAATGAACTTTTGGACCAAAGAAAAAAGTGATGTTTTCGTGATCGCAATTCAAATGGGTGCGATTGCGGCGGTGATTTATGAATACTGGGGCCGCCTGTGGGGCGCAGCAACCGGTATGGTGACTGGTGAAGAAAAAGGTCGCCGTTTAGGTTTTGGCTTAATTCTCGCTTCGATTCCAATCGTGTTGATTGGTTTGACGTTTGGTCAGACGGTGAAAGAGCTGCTGTTCAATAACATTGCGATTGCTATGGGGTTGATTATCGGTGGTTTGATCATTATTTGGATCGAAAAAAATCCACCGCAAGTGCGTGCCAAAGAAGTAGAAGATTTAACCATTAAAGATGCGATTTGGATTGGTTTAATTCAAGTTTTATCTTTAATTCCAGGGACTTCACGTTCAGGTGCGACCATTATTGGTGCCATGTTCTTGGGTGTTTCTCGTAAAGCAGCTACTGAGTTTTCATTCTTTTTGGGTATTCCTGTTATTGTCGGTGCAGGTTTGCTGGATTTATATCAAAGCTATGATGTATTTCAAGGCACTCAAGATTGGACTGTGATTGCAGTCGGTTTGATTGTTTCGTTTGTCTCGGCATTACTTTTGATTCGTGCGCTTGTTGCTTATGTGGCAAAACGTGATTTCATGATTTTTGCATGGTATCGAATTGTTTCGGGTTTATTGATTTTGTTGTTCGCATTTACAGGCTGGAAATTATGGTAAGCGAAATCCGCTTATACACAGAACAAGAGTTTCATGAGAAAGCACAGCAGTATTCTGCTGTGCTTTCTTCACGTGGCGTATCTGTAAATATTGAATTGATTGAAAAATTAAACGCGCGTTTTTTACGTTTAAACCCTGAACTCAGTTTGTGTGTCGATGCAGATGGTTTGTGGTTGGCGGCCAATGGCATGAAGATGCAACCCGATTGGAAAGCAGAAGTTGGGCGTTTAAAGCGAGCATCCTTAAAGTCTGAGATGATTGCACGTGCGTGTAATTTGGCTGAAAAACCACAACTTGTGGATGCAACCGCAGGGCTAGGGCACGACAGTTTATTGATGGCCCATTTGGGTGCCCATGTGACCCTTGTGGAACGTCATCCGATTTTATTTACCCTATTGGAAGACTCACATCAACGTGCACAGCAAGATGCATTTTTAAGTTCGGTTGTAGCTCGAATTGAATTGGTCTTTTCAGATTCGGCAGACTTTTTGAAACATTTGTCGACGACCAATCAAATCTTTGACGTGGTTTATCTCGATCCGATGTTTCCACAGCGAGATCAAAACCAGCAAGCTGTTAAAAAACAAGCTCAGGTCAAAAAACAAATGCAATTGTTACATTTGCTGTTACCTGAAGATGGTGAAATGGATTTAGGTGATAATTTACTGGATTTAGCACAAAAAATTGCTAAACGTGTCGTGGTTAAACGTCCACGATTGGCGGTTTTTTTGGCGAATCAAGAGCCGCAACATCAGTGGCAAGGTGATGCTTGTCGCTTTGATGCATATTTCCAACATGATCTTGTGACTTAAAATGATATTTGCTTCAATATTGTTCAAAGATTTGTTATATAGTTAAAAAATAGCATTGCTAAAAACGACATCAGGCATAAAATTATTTGTGCAATTAAGCGAGCCAAGGCCACCATCAGAACTCTATGATTGATTTCAAACCCTCCATCAATTTTTGGCATGATTTTAAAAGCAACCAAACTGCGGGGATGTGGTTATTTTTGGGGTCTCGTCGTTCTTTACAAATCGTTCGACCATCGATTTTACAATTGGTGTTTTGGGGGATTTTAGGTGGTTGTGCCAACAGTTTATTTAGTTGGCTCAGCACGGGGCGTATTGGCGAATTTAATGCCCAAGGTCTCATTAGCTACGCATTGTGGCCATTTATTGCTTTAATCGTGGGGATTTTTCTGTCACAACGTGTGAATAATCCACGGTTAATGTTGGTCCCAGCATTACTTTGGTTGGTGCTTGATACGCACATCATGTTGTTTCAATGTTTGATTCAATATATGGGAGATCTCGATTTTCTCCCATACTTCCTATATGACTACATTCCAACGTTATTCATTATTCTATTTGTTTGGCAAAGTCTGGCTGTCGTTTGGGTATTTTCACGTGAGCTGAAATGGCCATGGTGGGAGCGAGCACTGATTATGGGTGCGACGCTATTTACTTTGGTCGTGTGGCAAGTCTCAGTCAAAGATCAGCCGATTTGGAAAGTGGAAGAAGTTCCACCAAGCTTTGCTGAAGATGCCTTCTATGCACAAAGCCGTTTGCTCAATAAATCTTTAGACGCAGTGGAATATGGTGAATTTGCTCAATCCCATTGGTACTTCTTAGGGGTGGCGGGTGCGAGTTATCAAGATGTCTTTAAACTGGAAATTGAACGGATTAAAGAACAGTTTGATACACGTTTTGGCACCTATGGGCGTTCGGTTGAACTTATCAATAACCCTGCAACACGCACTGAAATTCCGCTGGCATCTAAAACCAGTATGGAGTTGGCGCTGCGTCGTATCGGTCAGCAGATGAACCGAGAAAGTGATGTCTTATTTTTATATATGACCTCACATGGTTTACCGAATGTCTTTGAAATGGAAAATGCACCTTTGGATTTGGCGCAAGTCGATCCTAAATGGTTAAAAGAAGCCTTGGATGCATCCGGAATTCGTTGGCGTGTAATTGTGATTTCTTCATGTTATTCAGGCAGTTTTATTCCAGCGCTACAAAATGATAATACTTTAATCATTACTGCATCGGCAGCAGATCGTCAGTCTTTTGGCTGTTCGAATGAAGCTGAATACACCTATTTTGGCCGTGCGTTCTTTGATCAGGCGATGCGTGAGCAGACCAGTATTCAAGCGGCATTTAATGAAACCAAAGCGACTGTAGCGAAATGGGAAGCAGCGCAAGGTTTCGAACCTTCTGAACCGCAGTGGTCGATGGGGAAAAACATGGCATTAATGTTGCCTCAATTAGAACAACGATTGTTCCCGCCGACGACTACTTCACCGGCTACGACGGTTACGCCTTAAAAGATTAAAAAAGTTTAGGATAAAGATCATGGAATTAGTACAACGAAATACTTGTTTTGCTGGTGAGCAGCGCATTTATCAATTGGATTCTTCAAGTCTAAAAACCGCGACAAAGTTTGGTATTTTTCTGCCAGAAGTAGCCTTACAAAGCCAAGCGTGTCCTGCATTGTTTTATTTGGCGGGATTAACCTGTACGGAAGAAACCTTTGCCATTAAAGCGCATGCTCAGCGTTTAGCTGCGCAGCTTGGCCTGATTTTAATCAGCCCTGATACTTCTCCACGTGGGGAACAGGTAGCACAAGGTGATCATTGGGATATTGGGCAAGGCGCAGGCTTTTATATTAATGCAACGGAACAACCGTGGGCCGAGCATTATCAAATGGAACGTTTTCTTACTGAAGAATTGTATTCGCTGGTACAGGCTGAATTTCCGGTACAAAAAGGTGCGATTGGCATATTCGGACATAGTATGGGCGGTCATGGGGCATTAACTTTAGCGTTGAAGCATCCTGACCTGTTTAAATCGGTTTCTGCTTTTGCACCGATTTGTGCGCCGAGTCAGTGTCCATGGGGCGAAAAAGCCTTTAATCAATATCTAGGTTCAGACCGACAGCAGTGGCTTCAGCACGATGCTACAGCTTTAGTGAAATCTAAAGGGGCTTTGTTTAAAGCCATTTTGATTGACCAAGGTATTGATGATCAATTTTATAGCCAGTTAAATCCGATGTTGTTTAAGCAAGCGTGTGAGCAAGTTGGGCAGCCACTCGAACTGCGTGAACATGTTGGCTATGATCATGGTTATTATTTTATTCAAAGTTTTATGGATGATCATTTGCAATTTCACGCTGTCCAATTGCAAACAGCGGTTCATTAATTCTAAAGCCAGTGTTTAAAAAATATTGAGGCACAGCTTACTTTGATATACGTATAAATAAGGCATGGTGATGAGCATTGCCATGCAAATGAATAAATTCGACATACCAAAAAAAATAATTTAGGGTACTTATGCAAAATTCACAATTGGAAACGCCGCTTCCGCCAGAGCTGCCCGTGATGAATCCACCGAGTCTATTTGGTGAGACAGAACAGGCTGATGTTTTGGGGCGAAATTATCATTTTAGGTTTAAAGGTAATGCGTCTGAATATTTCGGTATTTGGATCGTGAATATCTTACTGACGATTGTCACGCTTGGACTTTATGCGCCTTGGGCAAAGGTCCGCCGTTTACGTTACTTTTACGGTAATACTTGGGTATTTCAGCGTCGTTTTGACTTTACCGGTTTGCCTACAAAAATTTTAGTTGGACGAATCATTGCGTTAGTGGTCTATGGTGGTTTCTCTTTTGCTGCAAAATATTCTTGGGAAGCTTTCTTAGCGGGCTTTGTCCTGATCTTCTTTGCGGTTCCTTGGCTCATTCGATCTACGATTCGTTTCCGTGCTCGCAACAGTAAGTTTAGTAATAGCCGATTCTTTTTTTCAGGGACAAATAAAAGCGCATATTGGTGCTTTGTTAAATGTCTTGCGGTGGTTGTCTTTACCCTTGGATTGTTTACACCAGTTGCGGTCTGGCTATATAAACGTGAATGTCTGAATCATTTGTATCTGGGGCAGTTGAAATTTAATCTGAATAATACGTGGGGCGATTATATGCGCGCCATGTATGTGCCTTTATTTCTGTTTATGGGCTTTGGTGCATTGCTGGCAGTAATCTTTGCAATACTGTTTGGTAGTTCAGATGGTTTAAATGACGCATCTTATGTCTTCATTATTTTTGGTATGTATTTGATTGGCTACATGTTTATTTGGCCACTCACCGCTGCACGTATTTTTATTACCACTTGGAATAACACCACGTTGAGTCGCAGTCAGTTTCATACGGACTGTAATCAATGGCGCTATGCATGGATTGTCTTGAGCAATTGGTTGGCTAAAGTGATTAGCCTCGGTTTACTGACACCATGGGCAGTTGTACGACTATATAAATATCAGACTGAATCTTTGCACTTAATGTTGGTCGATGATCCAGACCAATTACAAAATCAAATGCAGCAAGATCACAATGCGATTGCTGAAGAATTATCCGATATTTTTGACCTAGATATTTCCTTATAACGCAGGTGAATTACATGAAAACATCAGTAGTGAATGCAACCTATTATGATGGGAAAGTGTCAAAACCCTTTGTTGCTCAAATTAGCGCAGATGGGGAACATGCTGTGATTGTGCGTTATGGTCAAGACCTAGAACAAACGCAGCATTACACCTATCAAGATATGACGCTGATTGGTGCTTTAGGGGATATTCAGCCAGTGATCGAGTTAAAGGACGATGCTCGTTTAGAGTTTAATCAGCCTTTGCCAGAGTGGTTTAATCTCGATGTAAAGTCGCGTTGGCATTCGATTTGGAAGTTAGAGCGTTCACCCTCCTTAATCATTTTTAGTGTGATTTTCGTGGTGGCGTTTGCTTTTGTATTGATTAAATGGGGCATACCTGCGGCGTCGCATGTGGTGGCTAATCAACTTCCTGAGACAGCTTTAAAGAGTTGGGGGGATCAGGCGGAAAAATATATTATCGATATGACTGAACCCACAAAATTGCCACAAGCACGGCAAGACAAACTGAAACAAGAATATCAACAATTGGTGGCTGAAAATCGACCTGCGAAGTTGTTATTCCGTGGTGGTGGTAGCATCGGTGCAAATGCATTGGCGATACCCAATAACACCATTATCGTGACAGATGAGTTGGTTAAATTAGCGAAAAATGATTATGAACTCATAGGTGTGCTTGCCCACGAGCAGGGGCATTTAGTTCAACGCCATAGTTTGCAGCAAAGTTTGTCAGGTTTAGGCATCAGTATTATTTTGTTGATGATTACAGGGGATGGCTCAGATATTCTCACCAGTTTACCGGTTGCTGCGGTAGGTGCGAGTTACTCACGAGACTTTGAATCTGAAGCAGATTTATACGCCCTAAAACAACTTTCAAAACATCAAATTCCAACGGCACATTTTGCAAACTTCTTACAACGTATGGAAGATGAAGCTGACGGTGAAATAGCAAAAGAGAAAGGTGCAAAGGATGAAACTGCCAAAGATCAGAGATCTTGGACAGATTTCTTTGAGTCACATCCAGCGACGAAAGCCCGTATTGATGCAGTTAGAAATTATCAATCACTTCAGCATTGAGTGAAAGGCTTTGACAATATGGCGACGTAGACTACGGTTCGCGTTGCCATGTTGCACTGAGTTCTTCTTGTCCCATGCGGATCAAATGATCTAGTACAACATGTTCCAATTGATCTAGATTTGCATTTGGATCTTGAGCCGAAATCACGACATCTAAAAATGCAGCTTGTGGTAGAAGGCTGACCTCTGCAGACGGTAGCTGAATCTTGAATGCAGTATTTTCTCCAATGAGCTGTTCATTGACTTCAAATTTATGTTTCCAATGATTGACTAAGCGCTTAGCAACACGTGCTGCTTGGGCGGTGGTGATTTGTGTTGAGCTTTTCATAGATGCAATTTTATTGTTAAGTCGTCAGTCCTTTAACTTAGCAAAGTACATAGATGCCCGTTAAGTCTAAAAATGCAACGCTGTGTTTCTACCGCAGTGGTCTTTATTCATATTAATCACTGATGTTACGCACGCAAAAAAATAATTTTGCATTTTTAAAATGATATTTAAGTCAATTCGACGGAGTCTTACATCGAGGGTTTAAATAAAGGGATTAGCCTTCGGCTGGAGGTACTCTTACGAAACGATGTTTCTCATTAGGCAAAATGAGATGCGAAGCTTCGCAAGGAAACCATCTTGCGGAGCAATGCTCCTCACCGCAAAACTCGCTCTCTAGCGTCTATTTATTTAGAGTATTGCAAAAAAAAATTTGATGAGAAGTAGTGCTGTCTCAAACAAATGCGGATGACGTTACCGCGTATCTTTCTTTTATTTGAACCAATTACGCTTCTGATATTACTGCGTAACATCAGTTCATCCTAGGTTTTTTTATTATAGAGATCTCAATCATCAGTATCGAAAAAACGACTGAGGGCGTGGGCAGCGAATAGGGGGACAATTTGCTATAATGCGTCAATCACTCCCTTTTCAAAGCTAGGTTTTTCATGTCCAAGCCATTCTTAATCGCACCTTCAATTTTGTCAGCAGACTTTGCGCGCTTAGGTGAAGAAGTTGAAAACGTTCTAGAAGCCGGTGCAGATGTTGTTCATTTCGATGTCATGGATAATCATTATGTACCGAACTTAACTTTTGGTGCGGGCGTTTGTAAGGCATTGAAAAAATACGGCATTAAGGCGCCAATTGATGTGCATCTAATGGTTTCGCCGGTAGACCGTATGATTGGTGATTTCTTGGAAGCTGGCGCAGATATCATCACTTTCCACCCAGAAGCGACTGACCACATTGACCGCTCTTTACAATTAATCAAATCTGGCGGTGCGCAAGCGGGCTTGGTGTTTAACCCTGCGACACCTCTGCATTATTTAGACTACGTTTTAGATAAAGTTGACCAAGTCTTGTTGATGAGTGTGAACCCAGGTTTTGGTGGTCAAAAGTTCATTCCAATGACCTTGGAAAAGCTGCGTCAAGCACGAAAAATTATTGATGCTTCAGGTCGTGATATTCGCTTAGAAGTGGATGGTGGTGTTACTCCAGCCAATATCCGTGACATTGCTGAAGCTGGTGCAGATATGTTTGTGGCTGGTTCAGCGATTTTTGGTAAACCTGATTATAAAGCTGTAATTGATGACATGCGTTCAGAGTTGGCAAAAGTGCATGCTCAAGAGGCTTAAGTCTTTGGGTATAAGTTATTCCTCGCTTGTGGATAACTATATGGATAACTGTATGGATATCTGTGTAGATAACTATATGGATAACTTGGATAAATTATAAACGATTGTACATCAATGGTTTAATAATTAGACGTATTAAGTATAAAAAGGACTCAATTGAGTCCTTTTTTTATGGGGAAAAGTGTTTGAAATACTGTATGTTTATTAATCTGTGGTAAATAATTAATCAGTTTAAAAAATAACTTTTATGTTTTAACTGGAAGATATGCGCTGATTTTTATGACAGCGCAATAAATTTAAAACTGTTGTGAATAACTGCACAATTAATTATGCTGTTAGCAACTATTGAGATACGCTGCGACTGGCAAAACACATCATCGATCGCACTGGATAGTGCTTTTAGATATTTCTGAATGTATCGTTCATGATGGATAAATCGGTCGAGCTGCATGTCATGTTGATACGAATGTCATGTGATTGCATTTGAATCGTAAATAATATCATCGTGGTGTTTCATTCGGATTTCAGCTGAACTGATCGCGTGATGTTTCTAAAGATGTGTTAATAGGGATATGTTGTCACATGTACATCATTGGGTTGAATTAGGGTACTAAATTGTTCAATTTTTTGCGTAAGCATCTTGCCTTTGCTTGGCTCATGGCGTTTGTCATGGGGTGGAGCAGTGTGGTCGGTGCTCAGCAAAATTTTCAACATCAACAAATGATGAACGCAAATGCCCATCAGGCATCAGTTCATGCAGCACATGCTGATCCTTCGCATTTAAATATGACAAATTGCCATCAAAATCAGCGGCAAGCTGCTCCTGAGCATGCAGTACATCATGGCAAGCAAGCAACACCTGAAGTCATTTTAACGATGGATTGTCATCAATCTTCAGATGCGACATCTGCACTGCAAGATGGTCAGGCGCATCATTCAACAACACAAAGTACAGACTGTCAGGACTGTACACTCGCACATTGCCAAATCAGTACCTCTTATGTCGATAGCGCCTTGGTCGCATTGCAGACCGTCCATGTGCATCACTATGCAGAACCTCCTCGTTTCATTTTTGCTGGACAGCATTTAAAAGGCTTTTGGCAAGAAATTTTAAGACCTCCGCAAGCTTAACCTGAGTTTTAAATACGTTTTTTCGTTATTTTATAAAGGTTAAGTCATGTCTAGTTTATATAAATCATGCCTCGTGCTCGGGGTGTGTCTGCTGTCTCCAATGTGGGCGTTTGCAGCCATTAAAGAATATCATCTGAATATTGATGAAAAGACCATCAATTTGACAGGTAAAGCGGTCAAAAAAATCAGTGTCAATGGTCAGTTTCCAGCACCTTTACTGGAGTTTGAAGAAGGCGATGATGCGGTCATCCATGTGCATAATCAGCTCAAAAAACAAAATACCTCGGTGCATTGGCATGGTCTATTGCTGCCCGGTTTAATGGATGGTGTACCCGGTTTTAATGGTTTCAATGAAATTCAGCCGGATGGCAGCTTTACTTACAAATTTAAAGTCCGTCAAAGCGGAACCTATTGGTACCACGCTCATTCCAAAGGCCAAGAACAAGACGGATTGTATGGCGCTTTGGTAATTTATCCGAAAGGTAAACAAGCACTTGCCGCACATGAACAATCGCAACGTGATTATGTGGTCATGCTGTCGGATTTTCATGAATCATCTAGCGCTGAGATTATGGCAAATCTGAAAAAGTCTGCCGAATACTATCAAAATCAGCGTGAAACAGTTTCAGATGTATGGACGCAGATTCAACGAACAGGTTTTAAAAATACGTGGCAAGACCGTTCGATGTGGAATCAGATGCGTATGCTGAAAACGGATTTGTCTGATGTCACGGGTTATACGTTTTTAGTAAACGGCAAAACACCACAGCAGAACTGGACGGGGATGTTTAAGCCCAATGAAAAAGTCAGACTTCGTTTTGTAAATGCTGCGGCCATGTCGTTTTTTGATGTGCGTATTCCTCAGCTCAAAATGACGGTGGTCAGTGCAGACGGCCAAGCGGTAAAACCGGTCAATGTCGATGAATTCCGAATTGGTGCTGCGGAAACCTACGATGTGATCGTAGAGCCTAAATCTGCGCACTATCAGATAGAGGCTGAGTCGATCGATCGGACAGGATTTGCGATAGGTACTTTACATGATGAAACGCAGCCTCAGCACTCAGGCATTCACATGCCAAAAGCTCGGCCACGCGCTTTGCTGACCATGGAAGATATGGGCCATGGTTCAATGTCGGGTATGGACCATAGCAACATGGGACATACTGCTACAGGTTCAACCCAAACTTCAGCAAGCCAGCAAGCGAATGCTCATGAGCACAGCGCGCATACTGTCAATCCATCAAATATTCAGCCGAATCAAGCACATGATCATGCTGCAATGGGGCATGACATGGACCATTCCCCAATGCCTGCGCATACTACTATGCAGCATCCAAATATGCATAAACAGAACATGTCTGATTCAGCGTATGCCAATATGGATCATAGCGTGATGGATCATTCATCTATGAACCACTCCTCAATAGATTCATCCATGAAACATGATATGCATACAGCGATGGAGCATGCACAGTCTAAAGAGGAGAAGCAGGCAGTTGAAAATTCAGCAACGGTTATGGGTTGGGCCAATGCTTCAACACCTGTTGGTGATAAGGCACTGCAATATAGTGATCTAAAAGCGTTAACGCCACAGCCTGATACACGTGAACCGACGCAAGATTTGGTCATTCATTTGGGAGGAACGATGGAACGCTATATGTGGACCATGAATGGCAAAAAATTCAGTGAAGCTGAACCACTAAAGGTGAAATATGGTGAGCGAATTCGACTGAAATTTGTCAATGACAGCATGATGGCGCATCCGATGCATTTACATGGCATGTTTATGCAATTGGAAAATGGGCAAGTGTCTTCTGAAATGCCAAATAAACATACTGTGATTGTGCCGCCAGGAAAAACAGTGACTGCTCTGTTAACGGCCAATGAATTAGGGGAATGGGCGATTCATTGTCACTTGCTGTATCACATGTCTGCAGGGATGATGAATAAACTTGTGGTCGCAAATGTCGCAGAGAATACGAAAACGGCATCTGTACCGCAAAAGGAGGTGTCTCATGCGCATCATTAAACCATGCACATATACGGTTCTAAGTTTAGCTTTGGCATCGGTCACTCAAATGACCATGGCGCAAGATGCACATCACAGCATGCCGATGTCAGCTCAACATGAGTCGCATTCCTCACTTGATTTGTCGCATCAAGAGATGCAAACAGGGATTAAATCGAGCCAGATGGAGCATACTG
>NZ_VPAN01000026.1:0-45911 GCF_013419225.1 Acinetobacter sp. YH12097
GTAACTTGGACCAGTGTTGATCATTTAGCATTGTTCGAGGCATAGCGAGTGTAAAATTGGGTTTGGCGATTTAATTTTACTATCTCGCTATTTTTTTAATCAACAAATGTCAACAGACCCTAATATTCAGACAGATCAGCATAACCCTGCTACATCCAGTGGATATTCAACTAACTTATATAACCCCGGTCAAAATGGATTCATGGCGGTCGCACCAAGTGTCATGCCATTAAATGACAATACGTTTGCAAGTTATACTTTGAGTGATCAAATTTCATTACTTCAAGACAAACTTCAATTTATTCTCGGTTTACGTTACCAAGATATGGATTTGAAGAATTTTAGTTCACAACGTAAAAATAGTGCTGATTGGCGTTATGAAGAAAATGCTTGGTCACCTAGTTTAGGTCTTGTAGTTAAACCTTTTGGTGAAAATCTTTCTTTATATGCCAATTATGTAGAGGGTTTGAGTCAAGGTAAAACAGTTACAGATGAAAGTGATCTGAATTTTGGAAAAACTTTTGCACCTTTTAAAACCGAACAATATGAAGTGGGTGCTAAATACCAAAATGGATCATGGTTAAATACACTTGCTTTGTATGAGATTAAAAAGCCTGACACTATGGTAATTGATGGGGCGACTACTGATGGTGCAGAAACACGTGCTCGAGGCATTGAATGGAGTTTCTCAGGACAAGTTCGTGATGGTTTAACGATATTAGGTAACATGGCTTATCTTGATACGGAATATACCAAAGCATTAGGCAATAAAGGCAATGAGCTTCTAGGTATGCCAGATCTTACAGCGACAATTGGTTTGGATTATGCCTTACCTTTACTCGACGGTTTATCTGTGAATGGTCGAGTAAACTATGTAGGTGAACAATATGTTGATTCAGCAAATACCTTACAATTACCTGATTTCACGACAGTGGATTTAGGTGCACGTTATAAAACAAATTTAGGTGGTGTATCTACAACATTTATGGCAAATGTCGACAATGTGACCAATAAAAAATATTGGGAGGGCGTATTTAATGAAAACTTTGCCACGATTGGTGCAGACCGTACCTATAAAGTTGGTGTGACTTTTGATTTCTAAGTTAGATTAGTTTTTTAATATAAAAAGCCACCTATTCAAGGTGGCTTTTTATTGATGAGTGATTCACGGAATATATTGCTTCACAACACCGTCATCGAGAAGTTGTTGGAAATGCTCAACCACACTGTTTTGAATATCACGGTATTCGATCCCTAATTCTTTCTTGCTCTTAGCTGCATTAAAGTAAATTGGGTAGCCCATATTGAGTTCAACAAATTTACGAGGGAAGCCGGCAAGAGGGCCAAATGCCTTAAAAGCAAACTTCGGTAAGGTATTGCGCGGAAATGGAAATTTATTCCCAAAATGTGCGCGCAATAATTTGCCCATATCTAATAGGCTTAATGTGCCACCACTAATTATATAACGTCCGCTCGCTGCGGGATTGAGAGCTGCTTGTATGTGCGCATCGGCAACATCGCGAACATCGACGATACCATTCCACATTGGTGGAACACCCGCCAAAGTCATACCATTGGCAAACTGTTGTAGCACTTCAACGCTTCCTGACTGTGTTGACGCAGTTAAAGATGGCCCCATGACCAATGCTGGATTGACACAGACCAGATCCCAGCGGTTCTGTGCTTTTTGCATTTCCCACGCTTTGCGCTCAGCCATTACTTTTGAATATGGATAAGGCTGATGAGTTTCTGAACTGGAGGTATTCCAGTGAGACTCATCAAATTCATTATGCTCGGTCTGTAGAATATCAATGGCATCACCATAGGTTGATGCGATGCTTGAAGTCACGACAACACGTTTTACTGACTCAGTTTTATTGACACTGTTGAGCACATTTTCAGTGCCTAAAATGGCTGGCTCAATAATATCTTTAATCGCGTCTTTATAGTTGGTCACTACAAAAGGAGATGCCATATGGATCACAATGTCACAACCTTGCATGGCTGAATCAAATGCACCCTCATCTAATAAATTGGCTTGGAATAGTTTTAAAGTGCCAGTTGTACCAGCTGCAATTTTTTCGAGATGTGCAAATCCTGATGTTTTATTCAGATCACGAACTGTGGCATGCACTGTATGACCTAATTCAAGTAAGTTTTTAATTACCCAACTGGCAATATAGCCTGTCGCGCCTGTGACGAGTATCTGTTTTGTTGTCTTGCTATTCATATTCTTCAACTTTAATTGACGCATTTTTTTATCATATTGAGAATATTTAGTTTTGTCTTTGATTGATTTGAAAAAATATATGTTGATGATTGGGTTTAATGCGCACTAAATTCAGCAGAGAATGCATGTGAATGCTGTAAAAGTACTTTTTTATGATCTTAAAAAGTGTGAATATGGGATGAATGTTGGATAGATGCATATTATTATGATTATGGACGCAAAATCTCACAAATAAATGGACAAAGAGTCATATCTAACTTGTGAGCTTTAATTTAAAGCCTAGATCTTAGGTCTTGGTTTTTTATTTCGTATAACCTCTATGATGTTAAATAGGCTTCAAAAGCCACCCATGAATGACATTAATCTGATGCTGTATA
The DNA here is from genome assembly GCF_013419225.1 of Acinetobacter sp. YH12097. Lineage (NCBI taxonomy): Bacteria > Pseudomonadati > Pseudomonadota > Gammaproteobacteria > Moraxellales > Moraxellaceae > Acinetobacter > Acinetobacter sp. YH12097. The sequence continues at coordinate 2,608 of NZ_VPAN01000026.1, forward strand.
GCATCTATTAAATGAGGTGAATTTTCGATTGTCCATGTTTCATCGCACCAGTCACAAGCGTCATAGAGGTCACCTATCCATTCGGGATAGTAAGCTATGTTATTTTCAAGTCCTCTTGGTGCATCAAGGAACCCTTTTTCTAAATTACTAAAAATTTTACATAGCTTAAGAGGGTTTAAATTACCATTTTTATAGTCAGCTAAAACATCTAAAAAGAATTTAGCTGCCAATATTTCGGCTTCTAAACAATTGGATGAAAATTCAGAATCTTTTATCTGTATTACACTGAGTAATAGTGGTTCATAATTAGGATATAGTTCAAGTAATTCAGCAGGAGTATTTTCATTGTTATCAATATATTCAATTAATTTTTTTCTCCTTTCTGAGTAAGAATATTCTCCATAATAAAGTTCTATATATAACGCTTTTAATGTCATTGATTATTCCAACTGATTCTTGATTTTCTCTAAAATTAGCATAATACACGTGATGCGAAGTTGAAAAAATTGATACTATAGACTTAATTTTTATATATTTTTTAAATTTAAAGCCTAGATCTTCGGTCTAGGCTTCTTCATTTTGTATAACAGCCATCATTTTAAATAAAAAATAGCCTTTTGAAACCTTTTAATATTCAATATCTTCATGTAATGAATTTATAAAATATACAAATCTATCAACTAAATAAAGAACTTTTCTCTTATCCTCATTTACACCGTAATCATAGAAATCATCATGTAGGACTAAGACAATTTTAGGTTGATATTTTATCCATGGAAATCTGTAATCAAAGCAAATAAAGTCGCCTCCAGGCGTCATACCAAATCCAATTAACTTGCCACTATAGTCATCGTCACCTTCAGGGAACTGCATACCTTCTATTCGAGGCGTATGTATATATCCACCAAATTCAGCAATACAAGAAATATTTAGCTCTCCATTAGTATCAACAAAATCAAAGCTACTAATTTGGGGAAAAATCCATCATGTTGTGAAATAAGTTTAATATATTCAGGTGGGAATTCTACACCTAGAGTATTAGCAAAGTTTTGAATTACTTTCTTTTCAACTTCACCATTTGGATATAGATCGCCAATATCTTGCATTACTCAATACCTTTAATTATTTTCATTCATAGTTCCCACATCGTTAATATTATCTAAAATTAACATAATACACGTTATACGAAATACTATTTTTTATTTGATATAAATCGTTGCTTTATGCTGGTGCGAAAAACCCAGACATCACCGAGTGGACTTTTTTTGATTCCTCATGTTGTTTGGCTATTATTTAATCAATGTTTCACAGTTTTGTTTAATGAGATTGAATGCTATAGCAAACAAAAATGTCCAGATAAAATAAGAATAGGCTTCCAAGTGGTTATGGATTTTGCAGATAGGCAAATAAAAGGATTGGGGCGTCATTGTCAGTTAAATTCACGTACAATATCGATTCATTTGCAGGTATAGATCCTGCCTTATCAGATGATTCTGTTCTCCCGTTAAATATTGGCATACACATGGCGCAAGCAAAGAAATCTTTTCCGCAGCAAAAATCGGAATTACATGCACGAAATCTGCATCGCAGTCGTTACGATTTTCCTCAGTTAATCAAGAGCTGTCCGGAACTTGCACCTTTTGTCAGCCCAAATAAATATAACGATTTATCGGTAGATTTTTCTGATCCTCACGCTGTGAAAATGCTCAATAAAGCATTGCTCAAGCATTTTTATGGCATTCAATATTGGGATATTCCCAAAGATTTTCTTTGCCCGCCTATTCCAGGCAGAGCTGACTATATTCATTATTTGGCTGACTTGTTGAGTGCCAACAATAAAGCTCAGATTCCAACTGGACACGCTGTTCAAGTTTTAGATATTGGGGTTGGCGCGAACTGTATTTATCCGATTATTGGTCATCGCAGCTATGGCTGGAAATTTGTAGGCTCAGACATACATGCTGCATCGGTTAAAAGTGCTCAATTTATTGTGGAGGCCAATCCGAATCTGCGTAAAGGCATTCAGATTCGATTGCAGAAAAAAGCGAGCAATATTTTCAATGGTGTGATTAAACCTTCAGATCGTTTTGATTTGACTATGTGTAATCCACCATTTCATGCCTCACAAGATGAAGCCAACGCGACAGCAACGCAAAAATTAAGAAAACTGGGCAAGCCAGTTGATCGGAGCAAGGTGGTATTAAACTTTGGCGGTCAAAAGAACGAACTCTGGTGTGATGGCGGCGAAGAGCGATTTGTCTGCCAAATGGTACAAGAGAGCATCCAGTTTGCTGAACAATGTCTTTGGTTTAGTACGCTGGTTTCCAAGAAAACAACATTGCCAGTGCTTTTAAAGGCCTTAGCGAAGAGCGGTGCAGTGGATGTGAAAACCATTAAAATGACGCAGGGACAAAAAGAAAGCCGTTTTGTCGCTTGGACTTTTCTAGATTTAAGGCAACAGCAAGCGTGGAAGAATGCACGTTGGACTTCAGCTTAAGTCTGTCTTCGTTGGAGATTTTCGCCTTGTCTTTGACAGCAATGCATAGGGCATCAATATAAAGTTTCCCATAGCGATAAGCTCAGTGTGTTGAATCAATCTGGAGATATTTTTGCTAAACAAGACGCATTGTTAATTGTTACAAAAAACAGCATCCAGCGATTTTTGATTATTTCGTGTTCTAAATGCCTTAAATTTTCTGCAAGGGCTTCTTTTATATGTGAAAAATGCGCGGAATTGAACTGCAAATGCGTATGTTTATCATTTAAATTTTATATAAATCATAAACTTACAAAAATTATATTTTGCATTCATTTTGAAACTTGTCCATAATATTTGAAAAGGGTATGGAGTGAAGAAAATGCGTGGCAATCCAGAAGTCGTAGACTACTTAAATATGCTGATCGGTGGCGAACTGGCTGCTCGTGATCAATACTTAATTCATTCCCGTATGTATGAAGATTGGGGCTTAAGTAAAATCTTTGAACGTATCGATCATGAAAGCCAAGAAGAAGGCTCACATGCAGATGCATTGATTCGTCGTGTATTGTTCCTTGAAGGTACGCCGAATATGAATCGTGATGATATTGAAGTCGGTACAGACGTCGTGACCTGTTTAAAAGCAGATTTGGCGCTTGAATATCATGTTCGTGAGAAACTAGCACAAGGCGTAAAATTGTGTGAAGAAAAAGGTGACTATGTGACCCGTGACATGCTACGTCAGCAAATGTCGGATACTGAAGAAGATCATACCTACTGGCTTGAAAAGCAAATGCGTTTGATCGAACTGATTGGCTTACCAAACTATATTCAGTCTCAAATGTAAATTGCGAAAGAATCTAAAGACCCAGCACAAGCTGGGTTTTTTATTAAGTCATGAAAACTATTGTTGTAGTTTTTTGATATCTGCCAAAACTTGCGCCGCATGTGTCTGTGTATTCACACTACTGTAGTGATACACAATAATGCCTTTCGGATCAATCAGAAAGGTTTCACGTTTGGCAACTTTCAAAATCCCTAAGTTTCGTACAATACCTAACTGTGTCGCCAGTTTATGTTGTTGATCGGCAAGAATTGGAAAGGGAAGTCCGAGTGCTTTAGAGAATTTTTGATGTGATGCAACATCATCTAAGCTTGCGCCCAAAACAACAGCATTAGTTTTTAAAAATTGTGGATATAGGGTTTTAAATTGATTGGCTTCTTCTGTACAACCGGGTGAGTTGTCTTTAGGGTAAAAGTACAGAACGAGCCATTTCCCTTGATATTGCTTCAGTTCGTGCCATTTTTCATTTTGATCTTGCAATTTAAAGTTGGGTGCGGGTGTGCCTACCCATTGTTTTTGTTTGTTTTGATTGGTGCTGAGTATGGATGTTTCAGCAACTGTGATTTGGGTAGTTGCTATTAAAGCACATGTCATGAAACAGATTTTTAGCAATGAAGAAACTTTCATAGAGCATCAGTTTATATTGTTCTTTATCTGATCTTAGCAAATTTTAAAGCGCTGTAGGCTAGCTGATTTTATATTTATTGAAGTAGATTTCGAATGTCTTTTGGCAAATCGGTTGATGTGCTGAAATGCCACTATCAAACGTGCTCTGAACTTTTATACTATTTGGAATCGTTTAATTTTAGAGTTTGCATTGAAACAACAGATTTTACTTATTACTGGATGGGGCGGAGGTCGTAAATTACTTGCTCCTTTACAGCAGGCATTGATCACCCAAGGTTATCAGGTCGAATTATGGAATATTTTTGATGCCTTAAATCTAGCAGTGCTGGAACAGAAAGTTGAATTGGCGCAGCAATTTGATGTGATTATTGGCTGGTCCCTTGGTGGTCAATTGGCGACGATTTTGGTAGATGAAATTCAAAAAAAATATCAACAACAGAAAGTGCTGATCACATTAGGCTCAAATCCAAGTTTTGTAGCTGATGAACAGTGGCCTGCTGCGATGGATCAAGCGAGTTTTCAAAGCTTCAAACAATCTTTCGAGCAGGATGCGATTTCTACCTTAAAGAAGTTTGGTTATATGGTTTGTCAGGGTACTGATAGCACTAAGCAAGATTTCATCACCTTGCAAAGTTTGATTCAAGCGCAAAATTTAGATGTGCTTCGAGCAGGATTGAACTGTTTGGAGAAGCTTAATAATGTCAGTATCTTGAAAAATTACACTGGTCATCAATACCATTTGTTTGCTAAGCAAGATTATTTGGTTAGTTACAAAGTTGGACGCTTACTGCATAATTTAGCTGTAAAGTTTTTGGAGACTGAATTGGTTTCTGGCTCACATGGCTTTCCATTGTTTCAATCTGAAGTCATAAGTTGCAAAATCTGCCAATATTTAAAGAAAATAGAACAAATCTCTGAATAGCTGGGCTTTATGGCAATTTATTTTTCATTGCCGTGGGTTTAACATCTTGCCACATTGATGTTTTAGCCTGATACATGGAGTGAGGGATGGCCAATTTAACCGATCTACAATTTGATCAGCAGCATATTTGGCATCCCTATACATCCATGACTCAGCCCCTTCCAACGTTTAAAGTGAAACGTGCGCAAGGGGTGATGATTGAGCTTGAAGATGGTCGTCAATTGATTGATGGTATGTCTTCATGGTGGTGTGCGATTCATGGTTATAACCATCCCGAGCTAAATCAAGCTGTGACCGATCAACTGCAACAAATGTCACATATCATGTTTGGTGGATTGACGCATGATCCCGCGATTCAATTGGCTAAATTACTGTTAAAAATCACCCCGCCCAGTTTAGATAAAATCTTCTTTGCTGATTCAGGTTCGGTTGCTGTCGAAGTAGCCTTGAAAATGGCAGTGCAGTATTGGGCGTCTTTGCATCAACCGAATAAAACCAATTTTATCACACCGCGTTCTGGCTATCATGGCGACACTTGGAATGCGATGTCTGTGTGTGATCCCGTGACAGGGATGCATCAGATTTTTGGTTCAAGTTTGCCAAATCGAATTTTTGTTCCTGCGCCGCAAGTTGGCTTTGACCAAGCGTGGAATCCTGCGGATATTGCTGAACTAGAAAAGACTCTCTCTGAACAGCATGAAAATATTGCGGGATTGATTCTTGAGCCGATTGTGCAAGGTGCAGGAGGCATGCGTTTCTACCATCCTGAATATTTGCGTCAAGCTAAATTACTCTGCGAAAAATACAATATCTTGCTGATCTTCGATGAGATCGCGACAGGTTTCGGGCGTACAGGAAAACTCTTTGCTTGGGAATGGGCCGCAGTTGAGCCAGATATTATGTGTATTGGTAAAGGACTGACAGGCGGTTATTTGACCTTGTCTGCAACCCTGACTACGCAGAAAGTCGCGAATACGATTAGCCAAGGCGAAGCCGGCGTGTTTATGCATGGCCCAACCTTTATGGCAAATCCTTTGGCTTGCGCTGTGGCTGTAAAAAGTACCGAACTGCTGCTGTCTCGAGATTGGCAAGCGAATATTCAACGTATCGAAGCTCAATTAAAGTTTCATTTACTAGCACTTTCATCGCTTGAACATGTCAAAGATGTGCGAATACTTGGTGCTATTGGTGTGGTGGAATTGACCTTCAATGTAGATATGAAAACGCTACAACAGGAGTTTGTCCGTCGTGGTATTTGGATTCGTCCATTCGGTAAGCTAGTGTATGTGATGCCGCCATATATTATTTCTGAGCATGAATTAAAAATTTTGCTAGAACAAATGGTTGAGGTGGTGAAAAATATGGAGCAGTCGGTATGAATCTGCTCAACCATTTTTCAGATCAACTTGATCAACTGAAACAGCAAGGCAACTTACGTCAGTTCACTTCAAGTCATCAGCACGATCGTTACATTAGTATTCACGATCACAACATGTTGAATTTAGCGTCAAATGACTATTTAGGTTTGGCTTCAAACCTACATCTACGTGAACAGTTTTTTGATGAAACCCCGAACGCACAGCGTTGGATGAGTTCATCCTCTTCGCGGTTACTGACGGGAAACTTTCCTGAATATGAACAACTTGAATCAACATTAAGTGATGCCTTTCATGGCCGATCAGCACTGTTATTTAACAGCGGCTATCACATGAATATCGGGATTTTACCTGCACTGGCAGACAGTAAAACCTTGATATTGGCGGATAAGTTAATTCATGCCAGTTTGATTGATGGCATCCGATTATCGACTGCGAAATATGTACGTTATCGCCATAATGATTTGGCGCATCTTTCTCAGCTTTTATACAAATATCATGAAGATGAGGCTTTTGAGCGGATCATTGTGGTGACGGAATCGATTTTCAGTATGGATGGTGATGAAACTGATCTTGCCGCATTGGTCGCGATTAAACAGCAATTTGCTAAAGTCATGCTGTATGTTGATGAGGCGCATGCAATCGGTGTGCGCGGTGAGCTTGGTTTAGGCTGTGCTGAACAATATCGGGTGATGGATGATATTGATCTTTTAGTCGGGACATTTGGTAAAGCACTGGCTTCAATAGGGGGATATCTCATCTGTCATGCGATTATTCGTGACTATTTGATTAACTCGATGCGACCGTTGATTTTTAGTACCGCACAGCCCCCGATCTGTATGGCGTGGACAGATTTTATTTTCAAGAACGTTTTAAATTTAAAAGCAGAGCGTCAACATTTACAGCAAATCAGTCAAAATTTGCAGCAAGCTGTGCAAGCCAAAGGTTTTGATTGTCCATCTACATCACATATTGTGCCGGTCATTATTGGCGAGTCGAATAAAACTGTGGCAAAGGCTCAAGCTTTGCAAGCGGCAGGTTTTTATATCATGCCTGTACGTCCACCCACTGTGCCGCAGCATAGTTCGCGCTTACGCATCTCTTTGACTTCCAACATTGGTCAAGAAGAGCTGCATACATTAATCAAGCAACTAATGGCAGAGTAAGATGCTGGATAAATCTCAAATTAAGCAGCGCTTTTCTAAAGCTGTGTTGACCTATGATCAGCAGGCTGTGGTTCAAAAAAGAATCTGCACAGAGCTGGCAGGACTGATGGATCAGTATGTCGGGAAAAAACATTGGCATCAGGCTTTGGAAATTGGTTGCGGTACAGGAATGTTCACGCAGGAAGTGTTAAAGCATTGTTCAATTGATACTTTATATTTGAATGACTTGTCTGAAAATATCGTCACTTTGCAAGATGCTACCTTTTTGCAAAAGACCCATACCCATCTGCTGATGGGTGATATTGAAAAGCAGGCGCTTCCGCAAAACTTAGACTTGGTTATTTCAAGTTCTGCTTTGCAGTGGATGTCCGATTTACCGCAGTTGTTTAGCAAAATATATGAAGCTTTAAAGCCACAAGGATATTTTGTATTCAGCAGTTTTGGTACGGAAAATTTGCGTGAAATGAAGCAACTGACGGGCTGCGGTTTGGATTATTTTGAAATTCATCTGCTGCAACGGTTTTTGATGGATTGTGGTTTTGAATTTGTCATGATGAAGCAAGAGGTACAGCAATTGTATTTTGAGCATCCCCGCGATGTGCTTCAGCATATTAAGGCAACGGGAGTGACTGCAACGGCACAACATCGCTGGACAAAAAGCACTTTGCAACAGTTTTATCTGGATTATGCACAGTTTGTACATGCTCCTGATTCAGAGGATTTTCAGTATCCGCTGACCTATCATCCCATCCAATGTATTGTAAGGAAAAAATAAGTGGCTCAAATTTACTTTATCAGTGGAATAGACACAGGCATCGGTAAAACTTATGCGACGGGTTATTTAGCGAAATTGTGGAATGAGCAGGGCCAAAAAACTATTACCCAAAAGTTGATCCAAACGGGCAATGTCGATATTTCTGAGGATATAGAACAACATCGTCAAATTATGGGTACGGGGTTGTTGGTTGAAGATGAAACCAAACTCACGATGCCTGAAATATTTAGTTATCCTGCGTCGCCACATCTCGCCACCAAAATCGATGGACGTGACATTGATTTTGCTAAAATCGAATACGCGACAAAACGTTTAACTGAAAAATATGACAACGTTTTACTCGAAGGTGCGGGTGGGTTGATGGTGCCATTAACCACGGATCTTTTAACCATCGATTATGTTGTAGAAAAACGATATCCCGTTATTTTGGTGACATCAGGTCGTTTGGGCAGTATTAACCATACGATTTTAAGTTTGGAAGCATTGAAAAGTCGGGGCTTGGCGCTTTATGCACTGGCTTATAATTTAAATGACGAGTCGAAAGATGCATTGATTTCTAAAGATACCGCTGAATTTTTAAAAGCGTATTTGGCAAAACACTTTGCACAAGCCTTATGGATTGATGTTCCTGTATTGGCATAATGGGCTAACTTTTTATATTGACAATCATTGGGCGTATTTATGACGGATCATACGTTTATAGAACTTGCGATTCAACTTGCAAAAGAAAATGTTGAGCAAGGTGGTCGACCATTTGGTGCTGTGATCGTTAAGCAAGGCATTGTGGTGAGTACAGGGGTGAATCAAATATTAATCTCAGGTGATCCGACATCTCATGTCGAGTTAAATGCATTAAGACAAGCCGCACAAAATTTAAATACGACGTCTTTGAAGGACTGTGTCGTTTATGCGAGCGGACAACCGTGTCCAATGTGTTTGGCAGCTCTGCGAATGGTTGGAGTTGAAAAAATTGTGTATGCCTATTCAAATGCTGATGCAGAAGCCTATGGCTTATCTACAGCAGAGATTGCCGAAAAATTAAGACATGAACCTCATGAACAGCAAGGGTTGAGTTTTAGTCAGTTAAAGCCAAACTGTGATCATGAGCTATATGAATTTTGGAAGCAGAAAAATACTTAATAAATACTAAGAGTTTCTTTCTGAGTCACTAACTGTATAGATTTCTGTGAAGAATTAAAAAAGCCAACTGAGGTGATCAGTTGGCTTTTTTTGTTGGAGAGCAATTATTGATTTGCTGAGACACCAATTTTTTTGACATTCAAACGTTGTGCTGCTGCCATCACCATAGCGACATCTTTATATTCTGTCATTTTGTCAGGTTGCACTTTGATCGTATCTTGATCTGCTTGTTGTGCAACACCAGCAAAAAGTGTTTCTAAAGCTTGCTTATTGGCAACGGGTTGACCATTCCAAAATAATTTACCCTGCGCATCAATGCGTAAGGTGACCGGCTCAGGCGGCTTTTCATTGGTTGGCGGTGGCGTACCGTTTGGTAAATCAATATTGATCGAATTATTTGGAATTGGAATTGTGATAATAAACATAATGAGCAAAACCAACATCACATCGATCAATGGCGTCATGTTGACGTCCAACATAACATCATCGTCTTTATCGGAACCGACATTCATTCCCATACCTTGTCCCTCATCCGATTATGGTGCGGCAACAGGAGTAGTGACAAAAGCAATTTTGCCAATTCCTGCTGCTTGTGTCGCACTAATGACTTCATCAATCGCTTCATATTTTGTCACCTGATCGCCACGGATATGAACTTCAGGTTGCGGACGCTTTTTAGCTTCCGCTTGTAGTCGACTGATCAGCGTATCTTTATCTGCAATGTATTTTTCATTCCAGAAGATATCGCCATTTTTATTGACAGCAATCTGAATATTGATCGGTTTGGTTTCATAAGGTGTGTTTTTTTCCTCAGGTAACTTCACCGGAACTGTATGGATTGCAACAGGTACTGTAATTAAGAAAATAATGAGCAGCACCAACATAATATCAACCAAAGGTGTTGTATTAATGGCTGAAATTACATCATCTTCGTCACCATCTGAATTGACCATCATTCCCATGGCTGATGCCTCTCTTATTTTGTGTCGTTATTATTGTTTTTGATCTCACCGCTTAAAAGTACGGTGTGTAGATCTGAACCAAAGGTACGAACATTATCTAGAACTGCTTTATTACGACGCGTTAACCAGTTATAGCCAAGAACCGCAGGTACTGCTACAGCCAAACCAATTGCCGTCATAATTAGGGCTTCACCGACTGGGCCTGCAACTTTATCAATAGATGCTTGACCTGAAATACCAATTGCCGTTAAAGCATGGTAAATACCCCAAACTGTACCGAACAAACCCACAAATGGTGCAGTCGAACCGACAGTTGCGAGAAAAGCCAATCCACCACTTAAATGGCTTTGAATTTTATCGATAGCACGCTGGATTGAAATAGTCACCCATGTGTTGAAGTCGATACGTTCCAGCAGATTACCGCCATGTTTTTTGGTTGAATTAATGCCTTTTTCTGCAATAAAGCGGTATGCACTCGATTCGTCTAAGGTTTCTGCTGCGCTATCAATTGAAGCAGCATCCCAAAATTTAGCTTCGGCTTCTTTGCCTTGACGTTTAATTTTAGCTTGTTGAATAAATTTAGTGACCATGATGTACCAAGTTCCAATCGACATCAGGACCAAGATAAAGAGTGTCGATTTAGCAACGATGTCACCTTCACGCCATAGTGCTTCTAAGCCATACGGGTTATAGACTTCTTTGGTTGCTGTAGGCATTGGTGGCGGTGCAGGTGTATTTGTTGTATTCGTAGTTTCTACTTGTGTTGTTGCAGTATTTGCAGATTCTTCAGCAAATGCTGCTTGCAGTGGGAGTAATGTACTTGTTACTAAAACTGTAGCAGATGCAAAAATACGCGCAGATTTCATCATTTTATTCATTTATATTCTCCAAATTTTTGTAGATTCATTAATCAAGTTTAAATTCGTATTCAATATCAAACCAATCTTCAACTGGCTCACCATTTTTGAGTGCAGGCTTAAATGTACATAAGCTGAATGCTTTGCTAGCAGCCTTATCTAGAGATTTAGTACCACTCGATTTTTTGACCTTCACTTGTTTCGCACTGCCGTCAGGCCCAACCAATACAGAGATGCGGACAGTTCCTACTTCTTCTGCCATTGCAGCTTCACGAGGGTAATCTGGTTCTTTACATCCAACGCTTCCCTCAGATGCACCACGTGTTTCCCCAGCTGGTTTTGGAGCAGGGGCAGGAGCGGGTGCTGCCGCAGCGACTGGTGCAGGTGCTGCAACAGGGCTAGGAGATGGAGAGGTTGTAGGCGTAGGTGTTGAAACGGCTTTAACTGTTTGTGTTGGTGCAGCTTTTTCAACAACCTTTTGTTCAGGTTGAGGGTCTTGTGTTTTGAGCACTTCCTTAACGAGTTTTGGTAGTTCAGGTGGTTTTTCAATTGGTTTCGGTTTTTCTGGCTCAGGTTTTTTATCTTGAATAATGATTAATTCAACAGGTTCTTCTACAGTTTTCTCACCTTTTTTGGACAGGCCAGTAATTAATCCGTAGAGTACAATGAGATGCAGAAGAATGACTGCCCCAATTCCGATCAGGCGTTTGCCGGAATTATTTTCTAATTCGGAAAAGCTTTTGCCCATTACTACTCCTGAAATGTGAGACAAACAATCAATAGTGAAATTGGCACTTGAGATATAAGTGTTTTTTGCATTTTTTATGTTTGACTAATTAATTAAATAAATAGTGCCAGTACAATTCCAGTTGGAATCGTACTGGCAAATTTAGCTTTTAGAACTTGTAAGTACCACGGACATAGAATGTACGACCAGTAGGATCGCTATAACGAGGGTCATAACCATATTGGAAGTTATCTAATACGTTCGATGCAGCAGGCTCTTCAGCAAATAGGTTTTTGATACCACCAGTGATTTCTAAGTTTTTGAAACCACTGTATGTTCCTGCAACGTTATACAGTGTGTAATCAGGCACACGGTGTTTATCAAATTTTTCTTCGCCGATTTGGTTTTGGTCATCGTAGCCACGGAAGAACTGTTGTTCGAAGATGATTTTCCAGTTTTCATAGCTCCAATTTAGGTTCGCTGTGTGCTTCCAACGTAAAACAGCAGGGTCGTCATACACACCTACTAAGCCTTCCCAATCACCGCCTTTTTCTTCTTGGTAGTCATTTTTGATGACATAGGTACCATTAATGCCAAAGCCAAAACGACCCGTCGCGGTTAATGGTGAAAGATAATCTAAGCTAATGTCGATACCTTGAGTTTTAATACCCCCTGTATTCATTAGAATGGTATTGATGTATTCAATACGACCATCGGCACCACGCACGAATAATGAAGCATATTTCTCAGGATCTTCAAAAATTGAAGTTTCACCCACTTGGCCAACTAATTCTTCAATTTCAATGTTGTAATAATCAACAGCTAAAACTAAGTTTTTAATTGGTTCGTAAACAAAACCTGCGGTAAATGTTTTAGATTCTTCTGGCTGAAGATCTGGGTTACCACCTTGCATACGGTAGAACTGAGTATTACATTCGGTTTGATATTGAGGTGAAGTTGGATTACCGCCTGGACAAAGGACAGGGTCGTTATATTTTGCACCAGTGTAGGTTTTGCTTTGTTGCGCATTAATTTCCCAAAGGCTTGGAGCACGGAAACCAGTACTGTATGTACTACGGAACATAAGTTGCTTCATTGGTTCCCAACGAATACCGACTTTTGGATTGAAAGTGTCGCCAAAATCGCTGTAGTCGTCATAACGTGCTGCAAGTTGAGCTTCAATCGTTTTGGTAATTGGAATTTGAAGCTCAGCAAAAGCGGCAGTAATATCTCGGTCACCTTTACTCAGAGGTTTATCAGGGTCAATACCACTACCCGGTACAAGGCGTACTAACTCAGAGTTTACTTTTGCTTCCCAATCTTGAGTTGTAAAACTTCCACCAAATGCAAAACCAACATCACCAGCTGGTAAGGTGTAAATCGGGCGGCTCACGGTAAAGTCAAATGTTGTGGAATCAAGTGTTGCTTCGTTTGTTGTACCACTCACATTTAATGAGTTCCAAACGTTAGCATCTGCAGATGGACCAAATGGGTTGATTGTGCCGTCATTTAATCCTTCTTGTAGTTTGTTACGATTTAAGTATCCACTTACAAAGCTATCTGATGCTTCGCCTTTTGCGTAAGTTACGCCACCGTTGATATCCCAACCGTATGCTTCACCTTCAAGTCCAGCAAAAATACGATGAGATTCATTGATAGATTGTGAAACACGGTTACCGGCTTGAGAGCGTAAGTAGAGTTGTAATGGATCACCACTTAGACCATCTACACCAGGGGTAATGCCCATTCCAGGGTAATATTGGCTAGAGTCTGGAATCGTGACAGAGCGACTATATACGTCTGGAGCAATAGAAGTCGTCACTTTGCTTTTTGCATACACATATTCACCAATAGCGTTGAAGTTATCGCTAAGTTTGATGGTTGCACGACCAATTGCAGACAAGTCCTCAGTTTCTGGCTGAATACCAATTAAAGCCTGCGTATTGAGGAAACATAGTCCGCCATCTTCAACTACATTGACTAAGTTATTACAGTTTGCAGCTCCACCGTATGGGTTCGCTAATACACCTTCAGGATTTCCGTCTGCATCTAAAGGCCCGCCGTTTGGATCAAGAAAGTTAGCAGGGAAGCCATTTGCTGAACCAGCATCGATACCTAACTCAGGTAGAAGGCCACCACGACGGCTGACTTTACGATCTTTAGCCATAATTTCTTTGGCTTTACGATAGTCAATTGCGCCATAAACGTTAAAACCTTGTTCATCTAAGTCGCCATAGCCACCAAAAATCGAAACATCGTATTCTTCGCCGCCTTTATCTTCTGGTTTGAGTAAACCACCGCTAATACCTAAACCTGTGTATTGTTTTTTGGTAATAAAGTTAATTACACCTGCGATTGCATCTGCACCATAAATTGCAGAGGCACCATCACGTAAAACCTCAATACGTTCGACCATTGCAAGCGGAATGGTATTTAAGTTGGTTTCAGAGGTACTAAATGGGCTATAAGCCAAACGACGTCCATTAAGTAGGACAAGGGTTTTATCTGATCCTAGGCCACGTAAGTTCGCTGTTGAGCCTGATGTATTACTTGCACCAACGTTTTGCGCTGTACTGTATCCCGCTTGGTTCGCACTAATTTTTATTAAGGCTTCTTCAGTCGTTGTAACCCCTTGTTTAGTTAATTCTTCAACTTTAATCACCGTAATAGGTGAAGAACTTTGAGCAGAAACCCCTTTAATGGATGAACCAGTCACAGTTACTTTGGCTACTTTCGTTGGCTTAACTGTTTCTTCTTCATTTGTTTCTGCTGCATGCGCTAAAGATAAACACAGCATACTTAAACTAAGAGTACTTAATTTAAGTATTGTTTTGCTAAATGGTGTGCCCCCCACAGATTTAGCATTTTTTTTCTCTTTCATAGTAAAAGTATTCCTTTTTGTTGTAGTTAGCGATATTGCTTGATTCTTTTTAAGCAATTCAAGTGCCAAATTTATATTTAAATTTTATTTTCAAATATAAAATACTAATAAATATCTACATTATTGGTTTTAAAGTGGAGAACTTTAAGATGAACGGTAAGTATATTTTTTTAAAGTTATCCTTTTAATTAGGTTTTATTAGGAATTTAACTTTTGATCAAAAAAAAATTTAAAAACATGATTGGGTGCAAATTAAACCTCAAAAAGTGTGATTTAATTCATATTTATGTGTTTGATTTATAAGGCTAATAAGATAAATAAATAAAAAATAAAAAATTATAAATTCAGTGGCTTAGTTGTCTTTTATCTGTCATTTCATCTGATCGTGATCCATTATGAATCAGGAATGTATTATATTTGTGCAGAATGTGCATGGATGAGTACACATCCAAGAGTTGAATTTTTGATAAAAACGAGCTTTACTCGGAAAGTCACTATTAGTATAAATTTATCTTAAAAAATGAATTTAAAAGGATATTTAATTCAGATAACTTTCAACCAAGGAGTGGTGGCATGAATTTCGCTTTATATTAATTGCTGTATTAAGTTCTACGTTTAAAACTCAATTTAAACTGGATTGTTTTATTTTAGTGAGGGTGGCTTTATTTAAAGTCTGCTTGCGGCTTTGTATTATTAAAAAATCATCAGAAAGGAAAAGGTTTGGAAACTAGAAAATTTAAAATAGCGCTCCTTGCATTATTAATTTCAACAGGGATGATGGCCGAGGTTCAAGCTTCTGCACAATCGAATAAAGTTTTAAATATTGCATTTGAAGCACCGGATGATGGTTTTGATATGGTCAAAACCTATAATTATTATAGTGGCAATATTGCGGAAGCGATTTTTGAACCCTTATTGAAATATGACTATCTAGCACGTCCTGTCGTTCTTGTCCCAAATACCATTGAAGCGATGCCAAAGATTGAACAAGAAGGAAAAGTCTATACCTTCAAAATCAAACGAGGTATCCATTTTTCAGATGATTCTGCCTTTAAGGGAAAGAAACGCGAGCTGGTTGCGCAGGATTACATTTACGCGATTCAACGAATTTTAGATCCGGCTAATCGTTCTCCGACCTATTCATTTATTGATGGCAAGATCTTAGGGGGGGATGCGGTCGTTGCGGATGCAAAGAAGTCTGGGAAATTTAATTACAATGCGGCAATTGCCGGCCTAAAAGCGATAGATCCTTATACGTTGCAAATTACTTTGACGCGCCCTGACTATAATTTTCAATATATTTTGGCCTATGTTACGTTTGGAGCAGTTTCAAAAGAAGTTGTTGAATTTTATGGCAATAAAATTGCACAACATCCTGTAGGAACGGGGCCGTATCAGCTCAGTAAATATGTGCCACGTAGCAAGATCGAACTGGTTGCAAACCCGAATTATCGTGGTTTTGTTTGGAATTTTAAATCGACAGGCACAGCTTGGGACAATCAGTTAGTTAAAGAAATGAACGGGAAGAAAATGCCGCAAATCGGCAAAGTTTCCGTCAGTATTATTGAAGAAGAACAGTCACGGTGGTTAGCATTTAAAACAGGGCAGCTGAATTTTGATAAATTGACCTCAAATGCAGTACCGCAAGCCTTAGATTCGCAAAATAAACTTAAGCCTGATATGCAAAAGCTCGGCATTAAGCATTATCCAAATAAAGATGCTGAAATCACCTACAGCATGTTCAATATGCAAGACCCGCTTGTCGGTGGTCAAAGCCTTGAAAAGATTGCGTTACGCCGTGCTATCAGCATGTCATACAATCAAGCTGAAGCGATTAAACAGTTATATCAAGGGCAGGCCGTAAAGGCTGAAATGTTTTTGCCAGAAGGTGTGAGTGGCTTTAATCCAAAATATCGCAGCAGTTTGGGATATAACCCATTGCTGGCCAATAAATTACTGGATCGATTTGGGTATAAGAAAGGTGCTGATGGTTATCGAACCTTGCCCGATGGTAAAGCGTTGACCTTAAAAATAAATACTGAAAATAGCTCTAAATCAGTGATTCAATCTGAGTTGTGGAAAAAAAATCTCGATGCCATTGGGATACGGGTACAGTTTAAGGTCAGTAACTTTGCTGATAATTTAAAAGAAGCAATGCAATGTAAATATATGATGTGGTCAGGAGCGTGGATTGCAGATTATCCTGAAGGGGAGAACTTTGCTCAATTACTATATGGGCCAAATTCAGGACAAGGGAATTTAAGTTGTTATCAATCTAAAGCTTATGACGCTTTATATAAACAAGCAATTGTGTTGAAACCTAAAGATCGTGAACCTTTTTATGAAAAAATGAACCGTCAAATTGAGGCGGATAACCCTTGGATTATCCATTCTACACGGATTCGTAATTGGTTAATTCACCCTGAAATTCAGGGGTATAAAACACATCCAATGATGAACACCAGTTGGCAATATCTCGATATTCAGCCTAGTAAAAAATAATTGAGTCAGGATTACAATGAAGCGAAATTCGAATTTTACGCTAACCAAATTTGCTACAGCGTGTTTGATGGGGGGAGTGCTATTCAGTGCGATGCCGACATTAGCAATGGCAAAGAATCCAGCAGATCCAAATAAAGTTTTACGTCATATTTTCCCTGTCGCAGAAACAGGTTTTGACCCAGTTGGCGTACATGATCTGTATTCTGCACATGTGAATACCTCAATCTTTGAAACCTTATATACCTATGACTATTTAGCATCACCAGCAAAGTTGGTTCCTAAAACGGCGGCTGCGATGCCAGAAATCAGTGCTGATGGTTTGACTTATACCATTCGCCTGCAAAAAGGCATTTATTTTGCTGATGATCCTGTATTTAAGGGCAAGAAAAGAGAGTTAACCTCGGCTGATTATGCATATACCTTTAGACGTTTAGTCGATCCACAACTTCGCTCACCAAACAGTTGGCTACTCGATGGCCGCATTTTAGGCATGGAGAAGGTTTTAGATAAGGCGAAAAAAACAGGTAAGTTTGACTATGATGCACCAATTGAAGGCATACAAACTCCTGATCGTTATACCCTTGTCATTCGTTTAAATTCTCCAGATCAAAACTTTCCAATGTTATTGGCTCATCAACCTGCATCGGCTATGGCGCGTGAAGTGGTCGAAAAATATCGAGACAAAGCGGGTTTTGTGATGGGTAAACCGGTGGGTACAGGGCCATATATTTTGACGCGCTGGACACCTGGCTCACGAATTATTTTAAAGGCCAATCCCAACTATCGTGGTTTTGTCTGGGACTTCAAGGCATCAGATGCCAAAGATGAAAAGATCGTAAAAGCCATGCAAGGCAAAAAAATGCCACAAATTGGTGTGATTGATATTCAGGTGATGGAAGAATCACAATCACGTTGGTTGACCTTTGCAAAAAATGAAGCTGATTTGTTGGTGCTCGATGGAGATTTGTCGGTACAAGCCTTAAAAGATGGAGAGCTAAAGCCTGAGTTGGCTAAAAAAGGCATCCAAATGTCGCGCATTTCTGACCCCTCTATCGACTATCACTATTGGAATATGCAAAACCCTGTGGTTGGTGGTTTTAGTAAAGAAAAAATTGCATTACGTCGTGCAATGGCGATGGCTTATTCAGCAGATAATCAAATCAAAATTTTGATGAATGGTGATGCGCAAAAATTACAAAGCCCAATTCCACTCGGTGTTGTCGGCTATGACCCGAATTATAAGTCGAGTATTCCATATTCGGTCAAAGCGGCAAATTTATTGCTCGATCGTTATAACTATAAAGTCGGCGCAGATGGTTGGCGTACTCAACCGAATGGTAAACCGCTAACGATTGAAATGACGATAGCGGGCAATAGTAGCCGTAGTCAGCAGTCGGGCGAATTTTGGAAGAAAACTTTAGATAGCATCAAAATAAAAATGACAACAAAGTCGATGCCATTTGCAGAAGCTTTAAAAGCCGAAAAACAGTGTAAAACCATGTTTAAAGCATCTGCATGGATCGCAGACTATCCAGATGCAGACAATTTTATGCAATTGTTCTATGGCAAAAATATCAATGTCACCAACAACGGCTGTTCAAAAATACCTGAATACGACCGTTTATATGAACAAACACAGCGTATGAAACCGGGACCAGAGCGGGATGCAGTCTATCGGAAAATGTCACGCATATTAGAAGTGTATATGCCTGTCCAAATTAATTATGCACGTTACCGTAGTGTGTTGTCGCAACCACGCGTGATTGGTTATAAAAAGCATCCAATTTTGGCAACAGAATGGATGTACATCGATATTGACCCGAAAAAATAAAATGGAACAAAACTGGAGAAATTATGAAAAATAAAGCTTTGAAACTCACCACCCTCAGTATGTTGATGATCGGCGCTAGCCAATTCGTTCAAGCCGAAGATTCAATACGGAGTACTTTGCCAAAGTTCCAAGCCAAAGAAATACCTGCGCTGTGTGATGCCAAAATTCAGCAAGTGAAAACATATTTAGCGGCATTTGAGCAAAAAAAGATAAAAAATAATGCAAAAGCAGCACCTGTTTTGGCGGAGTGGGATCAAATTTTTGCCAAATTTGAAGATTTTTATGGACCAATCGGACTATATAGCAACGTCGATCCTGATGAGGCTTTACGTAAGGCTGCGGAAGATTGTGAAATTAAAATTATGGAGTTTCAAACTTCGGTTTATCAAAATCCAAAACTTTATGAGCAAATTAAAAAACTCAAAACCAATGACGAAATTGATAAAAAAATGCGTCAAGACATCTTGGATGGTTTTGAAAATACAGGGGTGCAATTTACACCTGAAAAACGTGCACGTTTGAAAGCTATCTTTGATGAATTGGCAAAAATTGAACAAGAATATGCGCGTAATGTACGAGATAATAAAGAAAAACTGGAGTTTACACCGGCGGAGTTGAAAGGCTTGCCAGACAGCTATATTTCGGGCTTAAAGAAAAATGAAAAGGGCAATTATTTGCTCGGTTTTGAATACCCAGAATACCGTCCATTTATGGAACTAGCAGAAAGTGATGATGCGCGTAAGCGTTACCAAACTGCATTCACGCGTCGTGGTACTGAGAAAAACTTAGTATTGTTAAAGCAAGCAATGGATTTACGTTATGAAATTGCGCAGCTCTTTGGCAAAAAAAGCTATGCCGAATGGGTGTTGCAACACCGTATGGCAAAAGACCCTGAAACAGTGAATAAGTTCTTAGCCGATGTTCATCAAACGGTGGCACCTTTAGAGAAAAAAGAAGTTGAGACTTTACGTGAGTTCAAAGCGAAAAGCCTGAAAATTCCACTCGAAAAAGCTGAAATCAATCGCTGGAGTGAGAGTTATTGGAGTGAAAAACTTCGCAAAGAAAAGTATCAAATCGATCAAGAAAAATTGCGTGACTATTTCCCAACCCAAGCATCTCAAGAATGGATTTTTGCCATTTCATCTGACCTTTATGGTATTGAATTTAAGCCTGCGAAAGTTGATGTTTGGCAGTCAGAAGTTGAATATTATGATGTAAAAGATAAAAAGACCGGTGAGCTGCTTGGTGGTTTATATATCGATAAATACCCACGTGAAGGGAAGTACGGTCATGCAGCTGTTTGGGGCGTAAAAGGTGGTAGTACCTTGACTAAGCGTAAACCGATTTCTGCTTTAGTGACCAACTTTAACCGTAAAGGTTTAAATAGTGATGAACTTGAAACCTTTGTTCATGAGTTTGGTCATGCTTTACACGGTATTTTGTCCAATACACGCTATGCATCTCAATCGGGGACTTCAGTAGAGCGCGACTTTGTAGAAGCGCCTTCACAAATGTATGAAGAGTGGGCACGTCGTAAAGAAACTTTATCTACGCTTGCAAATTACTGTAATCCAGCGTGTCCACCTGTAGATGATGCCCTGATTAATAAATTAAAAGCAGTTCATAGCTATGGACGTGGTTTACATTATGCACGTCAAGCCTTGTATGCAAAATATGATATGGCACTTCACTCATCAGATGCTTTGAGTGTTAAACCTTTAGATGTTTGGAAGAAAATGGAAGGCGAGACAGCTTTAGGCTATGTCTCAAGTACTGAATTCCCAGGACAATTCAACCATATCATGGGCGGTTATCAAGTTGGCTATTATGGCTATATGTGGTCTGAAGTGATGGCACTCGATATGTTGTCTGCTTTCGGAGATAACCTAAATAACCCTGAAGTGGGACAACGCTACCGCAAAACGATCTTGTCGCAAGGTGGTCAATATGAAGCAGAAAAATTGGTGCATGATTTCTTAGGTCGTAAACCTGATAACAAAGCTTTCTTTGATGAAATTACTGGACAACGAGTGAAGTAAGGACAACTTTATGCTGGCATATATCATACGGCGTATATGGCAGATGATCCCAACGATGTTGGGGGTTGTTCTGCTCATATTCTTCTTATTTAACTGGGTAGGTGGGGACCCTGCATATATTCTAGCAGGCAAAATGTCGAACCCAGAGCAAATTGAAAACATCCGTCAACAGTTGGGGGTTGATCAACCCTATTATGTACAATTGTGGATTTTCATTAAGCAGATTTTAACTTTTGATTATGGAATGAGTTGGAGTACAGGTGAGTCGGTGTCAGATATTATTTTGACCCGTCTAGGACCGTCACTGACGATTTTAATTCCTTTAACTATTTTGCAAACGATCATTTCAATTGGTTTGGCACTTGCTGTGGCTTCAGTTCGTGGCACATTAACCGATCGTATGATTATGATGCTTTGTACGATTGGTATGTCGATCAGTATTTTGGTTTACATTATTGTTTTCCAATACGTATTTGCATATCAGTTGAGTTGGTTTCCGGTTCAAGGCTGGAGTGATCACTTTAGCGAAAACTTATTTAAATACGGTTTACTGCCTATATTAATTATGTTGGTGGTGAGTATTGCGCCAACTTTGCGCTTATACCGCAGTTTTGTATTGGATGAAGTCAATCAAGACTATGTTCGAACTGCGCGCGCAAAAGGTGTGGGTGAAAGCCGTATTTTAGGTGTACATGTACTGCGTAACGCCTCAATTCCAATTATTACCGATGTCATGTCGAGTCTACCGGCACTGCTGATAGGCGCTTTCCTGATTGAACGATTCTTTGGTATTCCGGGTATTGGTCGTGAAGTCATTATTGCTGTTGAACGCAGTGACTTCCCTGTCATTAAGGCGATTACAGTCTACGTTGCAGCGGCTACAATGATTTTTAACTTAATCGCGGATTTGATTTATAAACTTGTCGATCCTCGCGTTCAGTTGAAGTAGGTGGCCTATGCTAGGAATATTCAATAAGACCAAAGCAACGGCATCAACACCTGCATCGACTGGCTTGTGGAAGTTGGCGATGCGACGCCTAAAGGCCGATAAATTAGCGATGGTGTCGTTGTTCGTTGTACTGTGCTATTTCGTGGTGTTGCTATTGTCGATGACAGGCATGGTTGCATCCAATTGGAATAAAGAAGTGGCTGTTAGTTATGCACCTCCAAGTTTTATTGGGGCGGAACTCAATGAAACAGCCAAAACCAAAGCATCAGCAGAAGATATGGCATTGCCTGAAAATCCTGTTGATCCTTTAAAAGATGTAATTGCTGAACTGAATGCAGAGATTGCGACTGAGCAAGGTGGTGCCAATGCAATTGACTACTATGGCGTTGTCGATCCACTAGCAGAAGATATGAAGGCGATTGATCAGCAATTGGGTGGTCATTTGTTAGATCAACAAAGTGAGCTAAAACAAACTTTACCATTTGGTGCGGATAAATGGGGGCAGGATGTCCTGCAAAAAACCATTAAGGGTGCTGAAACATCTATTATTGTTGGCGTGGTAGCTGCATTACTTGCTGTCGTGATTGGGACAATTTTAGGGGCAATTTCTGGCTACTTCGGTGGTTGGGTTGATGATATTTTAAACTGGTTCTATAACATTTTTACCTCGATTCCGTATTTGCTCTTGGTTCTTGCGATTGCTGCTGTACTACAACAAAAGGGGATCTTGTCAATTGTCCTCATTCTAGGACTTACTGGGTGGACGGGGGTATATCGTCTGATTCGTGCAGAGTATATGAAGCATACTTCGCGTGAATATGTGCTTGCTGCCAAAGCGATAGGGGTGAGTCATTTCCGACGTATCTTTGTGCATATCTTTCCGAACGTCAGTCATATTGCATTGGTGCAAATCTCGATTTTAGTGGTGGCCTTTATTAAGTCAGAAGTGATTTTGAGCTTCTTGGGATTTGGTGTTCCTGTTGGGGTTGTGTCATGGGGCAGTATGCTTAATGAAGCACAAAGTGAATTGATTTTAGGTAAATGGTGGCAACTTATCGCAGCATCTGTAGCGATGGCGGTTTTGGTTACGGCATTTTCAATGTTTACTGATGCATTGCGTGATGCATTAGATCCAAAATTGAAATAAGGAGGAGTAAAGGATGACGGAACAAAATCAAACTGTTAAACCAACGCTCCTCAGTGTTCAAAACCTGAAAGTGAGCTTTAAAGCTGAAGATAAAAGTTATATCGAAACGGTCAAAGGAATATCTTTTGACATTCCTGCCAATACAACTGTGGCGCTTGTGGGAGAATCTGGCAGTGGCAAGTCGGTGACCTCGTTGGCAACCATGGGGCTGTTGCCACGTGATCAAAGCCGTATAGATACGAGCAGTAAAATAGTTTTTGAAGGGCGGGATTTACTGAGTCTGTCACCAAGAGAAATGCGCAATATCTGCGGTAAAGATATTGCGATGATTTTTCAGGAACCGATGTCGTCACTCAATCCTGTCTTTACGGTGGGTGATCAAATTGCAGAAGTATTACGACTTCATCTAGGTATGGGACGTAAGCAGGCAAGAGCACGGACTTTGGAATTATTGAAGGAAGTGGGTATTCCTTCTCCTGAAACGAAAATTGATGCCTATCCTAGCCAAATGTCAGGTGGTCAACAGCAACGTGTCATGATTGCTATGGCGATTGCATGTGAGCCGAAGTTATTGATTGCCGATGAGCCAACCACGGCACTTGATGTGACGATTCAAAAGCAAATTTTAGATTTACTTGAAGCCTTGCAAAAGAAACGTGAGATGTCGATGCTATTCATTACGCATGATTTAGCATTGGTAAGCGAAATTGCCGATCAGGTGATTGTCATGCGTCATGGAGAAATCCGTGAACAAGGCTTGGTCAATGAAGTGCTGGATCATCCTAAAGATATCTACACTCGAGCTTTGCTTAAGTGTCGTCCACAGATGTCAGAGCGTCCTTATAAATTACCGATGATCAGTGATTTTATGCGTCAAAATGGTGATGAGCTGATTGAGGATGTGCATTTATCTGAGGAAACCCGTAGACAACGAACGCGTGGTCTTACGGGTAACGAACAGATTATTTTAGATGTCAAAGACCTGAAAAAATCTTTTTATAGCCGCAAGGGTTTATTTGGTAAGGATGAATATCAGGCGGTCAAAGGTGTCTCGTTTCAACTGGCGAAAGGTAAAACGCTCGGGTTGGTTGGAGAATCTGGCTCAGGTAAAACCACAATCGGCCTTTTACTGATGCGTCTACAGGAAGCGACAGGTGGTCAGGCGCTGTTTGAAGGTCATGATATTTTGGCGATGAGCGAAAAAGAATTTACCCAATATCAGCGCAAAATACAGATCATTTTCCAAAACCCATATGCTTCACTTAATCCACGTTTTACTGTGGGTCAAATTCTGATGGAGCCGATGCAAGTGCATCAGATTGGGAAGGATGATGCAGAACGAGAGCAAATGGCGTTTGATTTACTTGAACGTGTCAGTTTGCCTGCACAAGCATTTTATCGCTATCCACATGAGTTTTCTGGTGGTCAGCGTCAACGTATTGCCATTGCACGATGCTTGACCTTAAAGCCAGAAATTTTGATCTGTGATGAGTCTGTCTCTGCATTAGATGTTTCGGTTCAAGCCCAAGTTCTGAATTTATTGCAAGACTTACAAGATGAGTTTGGTTTGAGCTATATCTTTATTTCACATGATTTATCTGTAGTGAAATATATTTCTGACCAAATCATGGTGATGAACCATGGTGATATCGTTGAAATTGCAAACTCGGATGAGTTGTATAGATCGCCGCAGCATGAATATACCAAGCGTTTGCTGAGTGCGATTCCACAAACCACTGAACAATTTGCTTAGTAATCATAAAAAAAACCGCTCAAATGAGCGGTTTTTTTATACTTAAGAAATTAAAATTTCTTAAAGCCTTTGTTGTTTCCGCTAAATGCGCGACTTGGCACAGAGTCATTACGACGCTCACGATTGCCAAAATTGTCGTTACGACGTTCACGGTTACCGAAGTTTTCACTGTTGCGATCATTACGGTTATTGTTGAACCCTTCGTTGCGACGCTCTGAACGGTTAAATCCATTGCCTTGGAAAACACCTTCAGTACGACCAGTACGACGTTCGCCACGGTTGTCTTGATAACCATTGCTTTGTTGTGGCTGGTTTTCGTCACTGTCACGACGTTGTTGGCGTAAGTAACCACCACGACGTGCTGCCATTGGTTTATCTTGCATACGTTCAGTACGACGTTTCGCCATACCAAACAGGCCAGTACCTTGACGTGGTTTAAGCTCAACGGACTTGGTTAAGTTGTCGATATCTTGTTTATCTAGCTCGATCCAGCGACCAGTACGTAGTTCGCGTGGCAGAATTACTGAACCATAACGTGTACGTAAAAGACGGCTCACTTTTAAGCCTTGAGATTCGAAAATACGACGAACTTCGCGGTTACGACCTTCTTTTACGACCACTTGATACCAACGGTTAATACCGTCACCACCAATTTCAGAGAATGACTCAAATTTTGCAGGGCCATCATCTAAAACAACGCCTTGTAACATGTTGTTTTTTAACTGAGGAGTGACTTCACCCATGACACGAACGGCATATTCACGTTCGATTTCGCTAGAAGGGTGCATTAAACGGTTCGCCAGTTCACCATCATTTGTGAACAGCAATAGACCTGTAGAGTTGATATCTAGACGACCTACCATTACCCAGCGATCACCGGTAATTTGAGGTAATTGTTCAAATACCGTTGGACGGTTTTCAGGGTCATTGCGTGAACAAATTTCGCCTTCTGGTTTATAGTAAATCAACACACGGCGACGAATTTCGTCTTCAATTTGGAACTGAACTTTACGACCATCGATGCGAAGCTCATCACCCGGTTCAATACGTTCACCCACTTGGGCAACTTGCCCATTTACGCTCACACGACCAGCGGCAATGACTTCTTCCATATAACGGCGAGAACCCAAACCAACGCGTGCGAGCACCTTTTGCAATTTTTCACTCATGACAGCATAACCTTAGAAATTATCATCAACAGTTCACCTATTTATGACTTCGGTGCATTCGCATCGAGGGCCATAAAAGCTTCCTTGGCATCCTGCAGGGGAGGCAATTGGCCCAAAGAGGTTAGACCAAAAGCATTTAAAAATTGAGGCGTTGTAACTAACAACGCGGGTCGTCCTGGGAGTTCACGAAAACCAGATTCTTTAATCCAGTTCCAGTCAAATAACGTACGTAAAATTTGACTATTGTTGGTCACCCCACGGATTTGCTCAATATCTGCGCGGGTTACCGGTTGATGGTAAGCAATGACAGAAAGAGTTTCGAGCAAGGATGGCGATAAACGAGTTGGTCGTTCAGGCCAGGTCTGTGCAATAATATTACGATATTTTGCACGTACTTGAAAACGGAAACCTTGAGCGGTTTCAACAAGTTCAATTGATCTGCCGTGTTGCAGCATTGAAAGTTGCTGCAAATATTGGCGTAATTCAGTTTTACTGAAACGGTCTTGGAAAGCCTCTTTTAAACGGGCAATACTCACTGCCGCTTCACTGGCAAAAATAATGGCTTCAAGCTGCATCAAAATTTCATGCAGATTATCTTCTGAAGTCACCGCAGTCATTTGTTTAAGTTCAGTGTTCATGCACGTGCTCCCTGAATTGCAAGCGGTGCTTCTACACCTGATGCGACAATTTGAACTTTTTGTTGGCGTGTCAGTTCCAACACGGCCATAAATGTCACGACAACACCCATGCGGCCTTGGCTTGGTTTGAGTAAGTCCGCAAAGTCTAATACTTCACCTGACTCAAGCTTAGTTTCAATATAAGCAATACGTTCTTCGAGTAAGACAGGCTCTTGCAAAATTTGGTGGGTAACTGGTTCTGGTCGATTAAAAACACAGAGTATGGCATCACGAAGTAATTGAATGTCATAGCCATCATTGGTTTCGACAATAGTTCCTAAACTGACATTGGTATCGAAAGTATCTCGATCCAATACCGACATTTGACCTAATCTTTCCGCAGCTTGTTTGATGCGCAAATAGGTTTCTAAACGGTCAATCAATTCTTGTTTAGGATCTTGTTCATGTGCTGCGGTCGATTTAGGTTTTGGCAATAATAGACGCGATTTTAAATCGGCCAATAGGGCTGCCATCACCATATAGTCTGCGGTTAATTCAATATCTAGAGATTTCATTGCATCCATATAGGACAAATATTGGGATGCAATCGGGGCAATATCGACTTGTAATAAGTCGAAGCCATTTTTTTGAATCAGGTAAATCAGAAAGTCGAGTGGTCCTTCGAAATGCTCTAATAGAATTTCAAATGCAGCGGGTGGAATGTACAAATCTTCTGGAATAGCTTCTTGCCACTCATCCAAAACACGAATGTGTGGAGCATCTTCCATAGAATTATGGACAGTTTGGTTCATTGCAATTATAGGCCACGCGAATTTTCAAAGGCATGCAGACAGCTTTCGCTTCGATCTCACATCGAAAGTAAAAGCACAAAAGTTATAGGGAATAGTGTAATGGAAAAATGCGTTTAAAGAAATTACTGAACGGTTGAATTGGGTAAAAAACTTAAAATTTATAGGGAATAGGCTTTATTTATACACATGTAAAATTTTAAAGCTGTGATATCGATCACATCTTGTGTTAATTGTAAAAAATACACTCATCAATCCATGAACTCATTTAAGCTGTGATATCTGGATGATGGGCGTCCAGCATGAAATGATTTGAATGAATTGACTAAAAGTATATTTGCTATGCCACAACAATATAATCAATGGGGTCAGGCCGTAGGGATGACGTTGGCGCAGTTTGAACTATGCCAGTTCAGATGTAAAACCGAAGTCGGGCACTCTGTTCGACTTATTCCAATGCTGCCAGATCAGCTTGATGATAGTCTTTTACAGCGGCTATGGCAGACAGTACAACAAGAACCTGATGAACGCTGTTGGACGTATTTGCCTTATTCTCAAATTCAAAGCATGCAGCAATTGCGTGATTATTTTCAGCAATCCTTTCATTTTACCGGTTCGATGCATTATGTCATTGAGGTCGGTGATGCCATTGTAGGATGGGTTGGTTTGCTCAATGTACGCCCAGCACATGCTGTCATCGAAATTGGCAATGTCTATTTTTCAAGTTTAATGAAGCAATCAACCGCAGCAACAGAAACCATTTATCTATTGTTAAAAGCGTGCTTTGCAGCAGGTTATCGACGGGTGGAGTGGAAGTGTGATGACTTGAACACGCCTTCGAAAAATGCTGCTTTGCGTTTTGGCTTTCAATTTGAAGGGTTGTTTCGTCAACATGTGATTGTGAAAGGTCGTAATCGTAATACCGCTTGGTTTGCGATGTTGGATCAGGATTGGCCAATGTTGTCTCAAGCTTATGCAGCATGGCTCGATACAAATAATTTTGATGAGCAAGGGCAACAAAAAATTCATTTAAAAGAATTTATGCAGCTTTATAGCGCTTGAGGAAAAGCGCACTATCAAGGTTTTGAGCCTGTTGGTAAGACTCTCTGCTCAAGTGCAAATTCGATGATGAGTTGGCACTGCGCTTGCGAGCAGAGATTTTGATTAGCTTTACGTTTAAACAGTGATTTGACCGTTGATGCATGCAGAAAATAACGAAAAACCTGCGGCGGTGTTGTCGCTATTGGTGAAATTAAATTTTTATCTATTGCCCTTAGTTGAGCCGTGGATTCTAAAGTCCAAGGCTCAGTGGCATATATAGCAAAATGATTGAGACTGCTTTGCTCGGAGACACTGAGGTCTGTCGCATTTTGCAGCTTGAGTAACATTTGAAATAAAGTCATCAGGTCGATTCCTTTATCGAAAGGTGCTTTAACCGCGTTTTGAGCAGAGGACTTTTACATGCTGTGCCTCTGATCGGTAACAGCATGTATTTAACAGTACATGCTATTCAAAGGCACTGACATCACCGACACCACGGCGAATCACTTCAGGGTATTCACCTGCAAGGTTTACAACGCTAGTGGTATTTAAAGTACCTAAACCGCCATCAATTAATACATCTATTCGTTTGCCGATTTGCAGTTCAATTTCGTAAGGATCATCAATCGGTTCTTTTTGACCCGGTAAAATTAAGGTCGATGTTAATAAAGGCTCACCCAATTCTTTGAGTAATAATTGGCAAATCGGGTTGCTCGGAATACGCAGTCCAATGGTTTTCTTTTTAGGATGCATTAAACGGCGAGGAACTTCACTGGTCGCAGGCAAAATAAAGGTAGTGACAGCAGGGGTGTTATTTTTCAATAAACGATACATGGCATTGTCGACTTTGGCATACGTGGCAATGTCAGATAAATCTGCACAAATAATCGCATATTGATGTTTAGCATCGAGCTGACGAATTTGGGCAATGCGTTCCATGGCATTTTTGTTCCCAATCTGGCAACCGATGGCATAGGCGGCATCTGTAGGATAAACCACCACATCGCCGGCACGAATCCGTTCAACGGCTTGCGTAATTAAACGGGGTTGAGGATTTTCCGGATGTATTCTTAAATGCAACATGTCGTTTTCCTCTTATTATTAAAAGCTCTAGACATTATGTCGCGGTCTATTTGCTTTGTGCAATGTGAAATGCAGTCAAATTGTATAATTTAATCAAGCATTTCACGTTGAAATTCATTCGCCTGTAACATTTTGCCAGCACGTGTACAGTGACAAATGCATTGGATAAAGCGCCAAGCATCGCGTGGAAGTTTGGCTTCGCCCTTAAAATAAGCCTGTAATTGTGCATAGACATTATCTTTAAAGCTGCTGCCATCACCACCTTCACCAGTGAGGTTATCAAGTGAGACACGAAACTTACGCCCAAATGCTTTGGCAAATAACCATTCGATCGCTTGGGGCTTAATTTCTACCTGTTCAAAGAGGGCTTGTTGCTCTTTACTACGACCATCAGGTGCATACCAATAGCCTAAATCGGGAAGTAAACGACGTTGATCACCAGCAATAGTCCAATGACTAATTTCATGCAAGGCGCTATTGAAATAACCATGAGCAAATTGAATACGGGCAGGGCCGTTTGAATCAGCAGGAAAGTATTCGGGCTCAAAGTCACCTTTCACTAAGCTCACATTCAGGTGGGAAAACCAATGATTAAAGTGTAAGATGAGCCATTCGACGTGTTCTGTTTCTGTGGAAAGTTTCTCCCAAGCCGAGAGTTGCACTTGGTCGGTTGAAATGTCAGAATCAAGCGTTGAAATTGTGCTCATAAGTGATGAAACATTCACTTCTGTTTGCGGCTGCAACAGATGCATAACTTAAGTTACCCAAATGGTCTGTCTAAATAAGTACAAAATTGTATCTTAATCTTTGACAGAGTACTGATGAATTTGTAGAATTGCCGCCTTAATTATGTCAGCAAATACCTTTCCGGCACAGATTGAGCCGTTTAAATGGGCTGAACAGGGCTTTAAATGGTCAGGAACACTGCCATTATCTCGCTTTGTTCGTATTGCTCGTGAAGCTGTTGGATCAATTGATGATCAATTGATTAACATAGACTGTAAGCTATCAATGGATGCTTATCATCGCATTGTATGGCTAGATGGTCATGTTGAAACAAATGTTCCAATGGAATGCCAGCGTTGTCTGGATACTGTTGAGATTCCACTTGTTTTAAGTTTTCATCTAGCTCTTGTAGATGACGAGTCACTGATAGAGCGCTTGGATGAGGATGCTGATTTCATCGTTTTAGGTGAAAGTGAAGCAACAACCAAAGGTTCATATGATGCACCTGCGACTGCTGATTTACTCTCACTGATAGAGGATGAATTGTTATTGTTGATGCCTTTGTCACCTAAGCACGACGCTTGTGAACATAAGCATCAACCTGCCGCTGAAGAGCTTGTTGAAGAAAAACGGGACAACCCGTTTGATGTTTTGGCAGGTTTGAAGGGTAAACTTAACTAATTTTTGTGTTATACTCTTGAGTATAAGACAATCGAATTTGTTCTGATCCATTTTTTCGATCTTTGTAAGGAGCCATCATGGCCGTTCAGCAAAACCGTAAAAGTCGCTCTCGCCGTGACATGCGCCGTTCACATGACGCTTTAACCGAGAATGCATTAACTGTAGACCAAGCTACTGGCGAGACTCACCGTCGTCACCACGTATCTAAAGATGGTATCTACCGTGGTCGTCAATTATTCGCTAAAGCATCTGCTGAATAATTGGTGATGTATTAAGCGTCAAGCTTAGTAGAAAAAATGGGAGCGTTAAGCTCCCTTTTTTTGTACCGATTTTTTGTTGCATTTGGCAATTACCAAGACAAAAATTAAGTGTTAAATTTCCGTCCCTGAAACAAGCTTACATGGGATTGTGTTGAATAAATGTCCAAATAGCATAAATTCACCAGTCTTGATAAAGGATTTTTTTATGTCTGCTAAACAACTCGAGCAAGCAGCTCAAGCTACTAAAACTGCATTCGTGTTCCCAGGTCAAGGGTCACAGAAAGTCGGCATGCTCGCTGAACTTGCAGAACAGTTTAGTAGTGTGCAAGCAACATTTGCAGAAGCATCAGAAGCAGTTGGCTTTGATCTTTGGCAGATTGCGCAAAGTGGTGAAGGGTTAAACCAAACAGAATTTACTCAACCTGTACTACTGACGGCCAGTATTGCTTTATGGCGTGTGTGGTTGGAGTTAGGTGGTGTTGCACCGAAATACCTTGCAGGTCACTCATTAGGTGAATACAGCGCCTTGGTTGCTGCAGGTGCGATGAGCCTAGGTGATGCCGTTAAACTGGTGAACCTACGTGGTCAGTTAATGCAAAGTGCTGTACCTGAAGGTCAAGGTGCAATGGCGGCAATTTTGGGTCTAGATGATGCCAAAGTCATTGAACTTTGTGCTCAAGCAGAAGGCCAAGGTTCAGTAGATGCTGCAAACTACAATGCACAAGGTCAAGTTGTCATTGCGGGCGATAAAGCCATGGTTGAAGCGGTTATGGCTGCTGCTAAAGAAAATGGCGGTAAGGCAATCGCACTTCCGGTTTCTGTGCCATCGCATTGTGCATTGATGAAACCTGCTGCTGAACAGTTTGCGACAGCATTGGAACAAACTGCCATTGAGCTGCCTACTATACCTGTAATACAAAATGTAGGCGCTGAAATCGCGACTGATGTAGCGCAATTACGTCAGGCGTTAACTGCACAGTTATACCAATCTGTACAGTGGACAAAGACCATGCAGTATTTGCAAGACCAAGGTATTCAGTACATTGCTGAATGTGGTCCGGGTAATGTCCTTGCGAATCTCGCAAAACGTTTGCCAAATATTGAAAAAGCATTCCCACTCGACACGAAAGGTCGTATGGAAGATGCACTGAATGCCATTTTAGTGGCAGAAGGGAAAATTGCATGACACAAGAACGCAAAGTTGCTTTAGTAACAGGTGCGAGCCGAGGGATTGGAGCAGCAATTGCTCAGCAATTGATTCAAGACGGTTATTTTGTTGTAGGTACTGCAACTTCAGAAGCGGGTGCGGAAAAATTATCTGCAGCTTTTGCTGAAAAAGGTGCGGGTAGAGTTTTAGATGTACGTGATGCAACTGCAATTGATGCATTGGTATCAGACATTGAGCAAAACTTTGGTTCTGTATTGGTTTTGGTGAACAATGCGGGTATTACCAAAGATAATTTGTTACTTCGTATGTCAGAAGATGATTGGGATGACATTCTCAACATTCATTTGAAAGCCGTTTATCGACTTTCTAAACGTGTTTTAAAGGGCATGACCAAAGCACGTTTTGGACGAATTATTAATATTAGTTCTGTGGTTGCACATTTTGCTAACCCAGGACAAGCAAACTATTCTGCTGCAAAAGCAGGGATTGAGGCCTTTGGTCGCAGCCTTGCAAAAGAGATGGGAAGCCGCCAAATCACTGTAAATGCAGTGGCTCCGGGCTTTATTGCAACAGAAATGACAGAACAGTTAAGCGAAGAAATTCGTAAAAAGATGAGTGATCAAGTGGTTTTAAACCGTTTAGGTGAGCCGCAAGATATCGCAAATGCCGTAAGTTTTCTTGCTTCTGAAAAGGCAAGTTACATTACCGGAACTGTATTACATGTAAATGGTGGTTTATACATGAGCTAAGCGCTCAAGTATAAACTTTCAAAACGATTTAGATTCAATTAAACTAACGGCATTAAAAACGCCACAAGCAATGAGGAGAATTCCTGTGAGCGATATCGAACAACGCGTAAAACAAGCAGTAGCTGAACAACTTGGTCTTAAAGCAGACGAGATCAAAAACGAAGCTTCTTTCATGGATGACTTAGGTGCAGATTCTCTAGACCTAGTTGAATTAGTTATGTCTTTCGAAAACGATTTCGACATCACTATTCCTGATGAAGATTCAAACGAAATCACTACTGTACAATCTGCAATTGACTATGTTTCTAAGAAACTAGGTTAATTTTAGATTTCAGCGATGCTGATTTAAAAAGCCACCATTCGGTGGCTTTTTTTATGCTGAATATTTTGTTTTTACATTAGCTTACGTTTCTGTCACCAACAACAACTCAAAAGCGGTTATTTTTTAGCTATAAAAATAGAGTTTGAACAATAGTTAAATTATTTAAAACAGTAAAAACAACGGAGAAAAACATGGGTCTTTTTGATTTTGTAAAAGGAATTGGTAAAAAAAATACAGCGCCTGCAGAACCTCAGGCAGCGCCAGCAACACCTTCTGAACCATCTGCACAAGAAATTGCCAATAAGTTATTGGGTCATATCAAAGCACTGGGCTTACCTGTAACTGGCTTGTCTGTGAGTTATAACGGGACTTCAGATCTAGCAACAGTGAAAGGTCAGGTGCAAAGCCAAGCAGATCGTGAAAAGATTATCTTGGCGGTAGGGAATATTGATCATGTGGCGCAAGTGGATGATCAGTTGACTGTAGCAACGCCAGAACCAGAAAGTAAATTTTATACAGTTAAATCAGGCGATAATCTTTCTAAGATTTCTAAAGAATTTTATGGTGATGCAAATCAATACAATAAAATTTTTGAAGCAAACCGCCCTTTGCTAAAAAATGCCGATGACATTTTCCCAGGTCAGGTGCTTCGTATTCCTGCATAAATATTTGTGTTTAAAGTAAAAAAAGCCATCTTGTGATGGCTTTTTTTTGTATGCGTGAATGGTGAAGTTGAATATAATGCGGCTGAAATAATTCAAAATAAGAAATCAATGAAACAAAAAATCATCTTTATTTTCTTGCTGTTGCTTGCAGTTGTTGTGTGTTTTTGTCTTTGGCTGCGGTGGGATGAGCGTATTGATCCTCGGGTGCTCAAGTGGCAGCAGTCTGAAATTTCTTATCATTCAAATTACACACAAGAGCCGTATTTTAACTTGCTTGGGCTGAATGCCGCAGATCGGTTTTCGGCATTGAATGTTGGGCGCTATCGTTATCATCAAGATTGGGCATTTAGTTTGTTGGGGCAAGAGCATCAGAATGTATTGGGCCAGCCATTGAATGCGAAGCTAACACGTGAAAAGTGGTCAGAAGAACAGACGAATTTAGTTGCGGAGTTTCAGCAATTGCTGGTCGATGATCCTAAGGCAGCTAGCGCATTTGTTGTTGAGCATCATCAGGTGCTCGGTGCGCTGATACAGCAAGAAAAGGTGCCGTTGCAGCGCTTTAACACATGGTTGCAGCATGCAGACCAATACCGCAGTTTAAGTATGCCGAGCAATTCCGCATATCCAGACTTTAAGTATTTAAATCAGTTGGCGATCCTTTATCAGATCAATATTGCGTTAAATAAAGAGGATAAGCTGGATGCATATATGGCTGAATATCAAAGATTGCAGCAGATGCTTGAGCGCCCGATCTCATTGGTTGAAAGGATGCTGATTCAAAGCTGGCTGGCACGTTATGTTCGAATTATACGTAATGAGCAATTAAAGACTGGACAAGTTGTTTATTTAGAGCCTTTAAGTGCCAGTCAGTTAAGTTTGCGCTCAGCAGCGCAATTGGAAGCCTATGGCGTATATGCGGTGTTGAAGCAGGTGCAGCAATTATCGGACTGGAATACCTCGTTGATGTATTGGTTGTATTTGCCAAATCAAACTGCAAATCAATTGTTTAAGCAATATGAAGAGGCGGCACAGCTATCTGAGCTTTCTTATGATTCGTTTAGGATGCAGGCTGGTCAAAAACAGGGACAGTATTCATCTTGGCATATCAAAAACTATTTGGGCAATACTTTGTCCAATATAGAGGGGGTGCCTTGGGAGCGCTATGTGCTTGCAGGGCACATTTTGAATGATCGAATTATGATTTTTAATTTGTTGAATCAGGGTGCGACTGATTTAACGCAGTTGAATCAAAATAGCCACGGCCGACGTTTCTTTAAGAAGGAGGGTATGCTGTGTGCTGAGGTGCCGTATCCGCGTGAGCAATTTAGAGCACACAATTGGAATATTTTAGATAGCTGTGTGCAGTTGTAGTTTTTGTATATAAACATTTTGGTATAGAAATAAAAAAGCCCCAATGAGTAGGGGCTTTTTTACAGTCGTTTAGAAGCTTGGCTTCACTACAACTAAAATGACAACCGCAAATAAAATCAAAGTGGGCATTTCATTAAAATAACGCCAGAATTTATGCGACTTATAATGTGCATTTTCGATAAGCTTTTTACGGTAATAACCACAAACAAAATGATAAATCACCAATAGTCCAACTAATCCAACTTTTAGGTAGAACCAAAGCGCTTCATGGTAGTGTCGAGTTGCATCACCCCAATCGACGAGGAAGTGCGCCGTGATCAGTGTAGCAATCATTGCGGGCCACATAATGCCGCGGTATAGCTTGCGTTCCATGATTTGAAAGCGCTGATGACTCGTAGCATCATCACTCATGGCATGGTAGACATAAAGGCGAGGGAGATAAAATAGCGCTGCGAACCAGCAAACAACTGCGATGATATGTAATGCTTTGACCCAGAGGAAAGCATCTGATGGAGCATCCATATATTGACCCTTAAAAGGGCGGTGGGTGTGTGCTTTGGCACCGAAGCGCCAAAGCAGCAAACTTTATATTAAGCTTCCCATTTTTTGAAAACGAGGCAAGCGTTTACACCGCCAAAACCAAAACTGTTACTCATCACAGTATTCAATTTTGCATCACGTTTTTCAAGTACGATATCAAAAGGTTTTGCACCTTCGTCAAGTTCAGTCACGTTGATGTTTGGTGCAATAAAGTCATTTTGCATCATCAAAATAGAGTAAATCGCTTCTTGTACACCTGCAGCACCCAGGCTGTGACCAGTCATCGACTTGGTCGAGCTGAGTGGAGGAACTTGTCCTTCACCGAAAGCACGTTCCATTGCTTTAAGTTCAGTGACATCACCTGCCGGAGTAGATGTGCCGTGTGTATTTACATAGTCAATTTTGTCTACGCCGTGTTGTTTTGCTTCTTCAAGCGCCATCAGGACACAACGAGTAGCACCTTCACCTGATGGTGCAACCATGTCTGCGCCATCTGAGTTTGCTGCATAGCCGACAACTTCAGCCAAAATGTTTGCGCCACGTGCTTGAGCATGTTCAAGAGATTCTAGTACAACGAAGCCACCACCACCTGCGATCACGAAACCGTCACGGTCAGCAGAGTAAGGGCGTGAAGCAGTCTCTGGGGTGTCATTATATTTTGAACAAAGTGCACCCATTGCATCAAATAAAAGACTTTGTGACCAATGGTCTTCTTCACCACCACCGGCAAGCATTAAGTCTTGTTTGCCCAATTGAATCAGGTTGTATGCATAACCAATGGCATCTGCAGATGTTGCACATGCGCTAGTAATCGTATGTGCAATACCTTGCATTTTAAATGCCACGCCCACGTTTGCAGTAATGGTGTTGGTCATGTTACGAGGTACAAAGAATGGACCAACTTTACGTGCACCTTTGGTGTCTAGAAGTTCTTTCATTTCAACAACAGATGCAGTTGAACCACCACCTGAACCACCCGCAATACCGTAGCGTGGATTACCGCCAATTTGTTCTGCTGTTAAGCCTGCATTTTCTACCGCAGCCAAAGCTGAGTTGTATGCATACATTGCGCATACGCCCATAAAGCGTTTTAAGCGACGGTCAATACCGTCAAAGTTTTGTTCTGCAGCTGCACTGACATGACTTTTGAAATTAAGTTCAGCATAACTTGGGTTGAAACGTGTTCCAGAAATCCCGTTTTGCAAAGAATGAGTGACATCTTCTAATGTATTACCAATGCATGAGTTGATGCCCATACCAGTGATTACAACACGTTTCATCTACAGATCCTTTATAGGTAGTGTGTGAGCAAGCTATTGAAAGTATACGAAGGAAACTTTCTAAATAGACGAACTCATATAATTTGATTGGAATAATGATAGCAGAAAGCTTTTTGAATTCTTATGGCAAATCCTATGCCTATTTTTGACTGAGCTAATTTGCAACGATGCAGCAAAAAACTTAACTTAAAGATACATATTCAAGTTGTGATAAAGTTTGACTACACCTAGTATTTATCAAGAATTTCAAGAATAGTCTGAATGGGGTAGGGAATGGCGAAAACGAATAATAAACCAACGGCTGGTCTGCTCTCAAACGCCTTTGGAGTGGCTAAAAAGCTCAGTTCTACAGGGGTGTCTATTATCAATCATGTTGCACCCGAATCTGTAACTAAGGTCATTCAACCACAAAAAAATGGTCAAACCTTGGAAGGTCAGTCACGTCAGACGAGCGTATTTGATGTGAAAAAATATGATAATCCACAGCAAATCCTGCGTGAACACGTTCCGAATGTTTCTAGACAATTATTCGGTCGACATTTTAATACCGTAAATAATGTAGCCAATTTTGTTGCCCCTCAATTTAGCGACAAGATTTCGGACTATCTTTTTGATCGATTGAATCATTTTAGTTCGGATATTTCATCTGTAGATGCAGTGCTTGATGAAGCTGGGGTGCGTGATTTAGAAGAGTTGACACAAGATGTCGATCGTTCGCGTCGCATTAGTCAGGCCTTGGGTGAGCAAAATAAATGGATTGCTTCAATTCAAGGGGCTTTAACAGGTGCGACAGGTGTCATCGGTTCAAGTATAGATATCCCTGCGTCACTGATTATGACTTTGCGAGTGATTTATCAAGTTGGACGTTCTTATGGTTTCGACTTAAGTAAAGAAAGTGACCAAGATATCGTGCAGTTTATTTTTAAACAGGTCGACCTGAGTTTAATTGCAGAAAAACAAACCTTGCTTATGGCGATTAAAGCCCTGAGTAGCACGCTGCAGAATAGTGATTTGCATCAGTTGCAGCAATTGGTGGGTTCAGACACCGATGCAGCAGCATTGAAAAAATATGTACTGGATGAAAATGGTCGGTTCAAGTGGGCATGGCTCAATCAAATGCCAAAAGTTTCACTGTTCAACCAGCTATCACGCTTATCTCCTGTGGCGAGTGCTGGTGTAAGTGTGGTGTATAGTCGCCGTTTGGTGGATGAAGTGAATCAGAAGGCACAGCAAGTCTTTTCTAATGCGCGCCAATATATTTTGCAGCATCAAGATATCACCTTGTCACCTTTACATGCCTATGAGCGCTCTCTTGAGTTACTTGCTCAAGCGACACCTAAATTACTAGAAGGTATTAAGGCGAAAGATATCGATTTGGCTGAACCAGTATTGGATCAGACCATAGATGTTGCAGGTCACGAGAGTATCCGCGCAGTAAAAGTCACTAAAAAAGCACAAGCTAAAACCGCTGATGCAGGCGAAGTGGCGGTAGCGCAGGAACAAAAAGTCTCAGAAGGTTTGGAGGCACTCGCAGAAAAAGTTGTTGAGCCTCATGCACCCGTGGCTGCGCAAAAACCTGCTTTAGCTGAAACGGATGAGTTTGATGTGTTGGAAGCTGTACAGGATGATGATGTCCCTGTGGCGAAAGCTGCACCCAAAGCTAAGCCGCGTAAAGCCAAAACAGCAGCCGTAGATAAAGTTACAAAAAAATCAGCAGATTCTTCTGAAAAATAACCTATTTATTTGTGGGTGAAAATTTGCGCAACTCACGATGAATAAATGTTTTCGATGATCGTATATTGTTGACCAATTTTAAGTCTTCGCTTACAATTGCATGCCCTCAAAAAGTAGTATTTTTTGGGGCTTTTTATTAACGGGAGAATTGCCAAATGGCAACAACAAATCAGTTGATCCGTAAGGGTCGTACAACTTTAGTTGAAAAATCTAAAGTTCCTGCGTTGAAGGCTTGTCCACAACGTCGTGGTGTTTGTACACGTGTTTACACAACTACACCTAAAAAACCTAACTCAGCAATGCGTAAAGTTTGCCGTGTTCGCTTAACTTCAGGTTTCGAAGTTTCTAGCTACATCGGTGGTGAAGGCCATAACCTACAAGAGCACAGTGTTGTTCTTATCCGTGGTGGTCGTGTTAAAGATTTACCAGGTGTACGTTACCATACCGTTCGTGGTTCTTTAGACTGTGCTGGTGTTAAAGATCGTAACCAGTCTCGTTCTAAATACGGTGCTAAACGTCCTAAGAAATAATCTGAAAAGATTGGCTTCTTAGTTCGTTAGAACTGCAATCCTTTATCGTCTCGCTTGTCTGATTTCTGCATTTTTTGTGAAAATTCCAAGCGACGTATAGTAAGGCCAGCGAAAGCACATGACACTTTGTGCACCTGCTGGAA
Organism: Acinetobacter sp. YH12097; assembly: GCF_013419225.1. Lineage (NCBI taxonomy): Bacteria > Pseudomonadati > Pseudomonadota > Gammaproteobacteria > Moraxellales > Moraxellaceae > Acinetobacter > Acinetobacter sp. YH12097. Next base: position 42,470 of record NZ_VPAN01000026.1, read on the forward strand.
TAACCTGAAGTGTCATATTTATTAGGTGTATTAAAATGCCAAGACGTCGCGTAGTTGCTGCCCGTGAAATCCTTCCGGATCCTAAGTTCAGCAGCCAAACAATCGCTAAATTCATGAACCACGTAATGCAAGATGGTAAAAAATCTATTGCTGAAAGTATCGTTTACGGTGCTTTAGACCGCGTTCAAGAAAAATCTAAAGTAGACCCAGTTGAATTTTTCGAGACTACTCTTGAAAAAGTTCGTCCTATGGTCGAAGTAAAAGCACGCCGTGTTGGTGGTGCTACATACCAAGTTCCTATGGAAGTACGCCCATCCCGTCGTACTGCCTTGGCTATGCGTTGGTTAGTAGATGCTGCTGCTAAGCGTTCTGAAAAAACTATGGCTTTACGTCTTGCTGGCGAGTTGCTTGATGCAGCTGAAGGTAAAGGCGCAGCGATCAAAAAACGTGAAGATGTGCATCGTATGGCTGAAGCCAACAAAGCCTTCTCTCACTACCGTTTCTAAGCGGATAAAACAGCCCCTATTCAGGAGGGTGGTTGAGCGGTTGTCACTGTTCTGTCATCGAATCGCTTTAAGTTGCTATGCAGCTTAAAGCGTCCTGTTTTAACAACAAAATTTAGGAATGCTAGAAATCATGGCTCGTAAAACCCCAATTTCTCAGTACCGTAACATTGGTATTTCAGCGCACATTGACGCTGGTAAAACTACAACTTCAGAACGTATTTTGTTCTACACAGGTGTATCTCACAAAATCGGTGAAGTACACGACGGTGCAGCAACAATGGACTGGATGGAGCAAGAGCAAGAACGTGGTATTACCATTACTTCTGCTGCGACAACTACATTCTGGTCTGGCATGAGCCAACAGTTTAAAGAACACCGCATCAACGTAATTGACACCCCGGGACACGTTGACTTCACAGTTGAAGTTGAACGTTCTATGCGTGTTCTTGATGGTGCGTGCATGGTTTACTGTGCTGTAGGTGGTGTACAACCTCAGTCAGAAACTGTATGGCGTCAAGCAAACAAATATAAAGTGCCTCGTTTAGCATTCGTGAACAAGATGGACCGTACAGGTGCAAACTTCTTCCGTGTTGTTGAACAAATGAAAACACGTCTTGGTGCGCACCCTGTACCAGTTGTGATTCCAGTTGGCGCTGAAGATAACTTCCAAGGTGTTGTTGACTTAATCGAAATGAAGTCAATCATCTGGGACGAAGCTTCTCAAGGTATGAAATTTGAATACGGCGACATTCCAGCTGATCTAGTTGAAACAGCTCAAGAATGGCGCACTAACCTTGTGGAAGCAGCTGCTGAAGCTTCTGAAGAGTTAATGGACAAATACCTAGAAGAAGGTGATCTTTCTAAAGAAGACATCGTTGCTGGTATCCGTGCTCAAACTTTGGCTTGCGAAATCCAGCCAATGCTTTGTGGTTCAGCGTTCAAAAACAAAGGTGTTCAACGTATGTTGGATGCTGTAATTGAATTCTTACCTGCGCCGACTGACGTTGAAGCGATCAAGGGTATCCTTGACGACAAAGACGAAACTGAAGGCTCACGTGAATCTTCTGACGAAGCTCCGTTCTCTGCGCTTGCGTTCAAAATCATGAACGACAAATTCGTAGGTAACTTGACTTTCGTGCGTGTTTACTCAGGTGTTCTTAAGCAAGGTGACTCGGTTTATAACCCAGTTAAATCTAAGCGTGAACGTATCGGTCGTATCGTGCAAATGCACGCGAACGAACGTCAAGACGTTGAAGAAATCCGTGCTGGTGACATTGCTGCGTGTGTAGGTCTTAAAGACGTTACAACTGGTGATACACTTTGTGATGAAAAACACATCATCACTCTTGAACGTATGGAATTCCCAGAGCCAGTAATTGCGCTTGCGGTTGAACCTAAAACTAAAGCTGACCAAGAGAAAATGTCTATCGCTCTTGGCCGTTTAGCGAAAGAAGACCCTTCATTCCGCGTACGTACTGACGAAGAATCTGGTCAAACAATTATTTCTGGTATGGGTGAGCTTCACCTTGACATTATTGTTGACCGTATGAAACGTGAATTTAACGTTGAAGCGAACATTGGTAAACCAATGGTTGCTTACCGCGAAACAATCAAAAAGACTGTTGAGCAAGAAGGTAAATTCGTACGTCAAACTGGTGGTAAAGGTAAGTTCGGTCACGTATACGTACGTTTAGAACCGCTTGCTGAAGATGCTGGTAAAGAATACGAATTCGCTGAAGAAGTTGTAGGTGGTGTAGTACCTAAAGAATTCTTCGGTGCTGTAGACAAAGGTATCCAAGAACGTATGAAGAATGGTGTCCTAGCTGGTTACCCAGTTGTTGGCATCAAAGCTACATTGTTCGACGGTTCTTACCATGATGTCGATTCTGACGAATTATCGTTCAAAATGGCAGGTTCTTACGCATTCCGTGATGGTTTCATGAAAGCAGATCCTGTTCTTCTTGAGCCTATCATGAAAGTTGAAGTAGAAACTCCAGAAGACTACATGGGCGATATCATGGGTGACTTAAACCGTCGTCGTGGTATGGTTCAAGGTATGGACGATCTTCCTGGCGGTACTAAAGCAATTAAAGCTGAAGTTCCACTTGCTGAGATGTTTGGTTACGCGACTCAAATGCGTTCTATGTCTCAAGGTCGTGCGACTTATTCTATGGAATTCGCTAAATACGCTGAAACACCACGTAACGTGGCTGAAGGCATCATCGCTAAGTTCCAATCTGGCGGTAAAAAAGGTGACGACGAGTAATCTTTCGATTACTATAAGCCCAAACTAATTCATAGTTAAAAACCAAATGCTCATGCAGTATCCCTGCATGAGTAGTTTAAAAAGGAAGATCTCATGGCTAAGGCTAAGTTCGAACGTAATAAGCCACACGTTAACGTGGGTACAATTGGTCACGTCGACCACGGTAAAACTACTTTAACAGCTGCAATTGCAACTGTATGTGCAAAAAAATTCGGTGGTGAAGCGAAAGATTACGCTGCAATCGACTCTGCACCAGAAGAAAAAGCACGTGGTATTACAATTAATACTTCACACGTAGAATACGATTCTCCAATCCGTCACTACGCTCACGTAGACTGCCCAGGTCACGCCGATTATGTTAAAAACATGATTACTGGTGCTGCACAAATGGATGGTGCGATCCTTGTATGTGCTGCGACTGATGGTCCAATGCCACAAACTCGTGAACACATCCTTCTTTCTCGTCAGGTAGGTGTACCTTACATCGTTGTATTCTTAAACAAATGCGACCTTGTTGACGACGAAGAACTTCTTGAATTAGTAGAAATGGAAGTTCGTGAACTTCTTTCTACTTATGACTTCCCAGGCGACGACACTCCAGTAATCCGTGGTTCTGCTCTTGCTGCGCTTAACGGTGAAGCTGGTCAATACGGCGAAGATGCTGTAGTTG
>NZ_VPAN01000027.1:0-42615 GCF_013419225.1 Acinetobacter sp. YH12097
TGCTATAGACCACATTTAAGTTTAAATATGAACACCCCGAATCAGACGTATGAGCAAACTAAAACCGAGCTAATTGCTTAACTCGGTTTGAAGTGGAATACTGTCAATCTATTTCAGGACAAGACATACTTAAGCATGACTCCTGTCTTGCTTCACAGTCCTGATGGTGAACACTTTGTTATTGTTTTATGCTCCGGAACGTCCTGTTCCTGTATAAGTTAATCTTAGGTAAAATTTAAAAGTGCGCCTAGCGTCAAAAACTTCGTTGCTTGTACGCTTAAGCTGACAGAATTGTGCGCAATCGGTTAACTTAAACCATAGATATTATATGGTTTTTTATTAAAATCGATATTTTTTAGATGGTTTTACCACCAATAGACACCTCATAATTCCTGTGATATTTCCAACAAAACAAGAGGCAATAAACATGCAACTGGTTTGGTTTCGACAAGATTTAAGACGACATGACCATAGCGCACTGTGGCAGGCGACACAGTCTGGTCCAACGGTTGCCTTTATTGCGCTTTCTCCTGAACAATGGGCAAGGCATGATGATGCCCCCGTTAAAATCCATCGCTATCTTGCCCAGCTGGAACTTTTGCGACAGCAATTGGCTGAACTAAATATTCCACTGATTATTCAGCATATTCCGGATTGGTCAGGCATCGCCACTGAGCTTTTAAGCATATGCACTCAGCTCAATGTACACACTGTGCATGCACATATTGAACACGGTGTGAATGAACTCCAACGAGATCGCCAAGTACAACAGTTATTAGAACAGCAGCAGATCTCTGTCGAGTTGTACCATGACCGCACCCTGTTTCCTGTTGGCAGTATTCGCAATCTATCTGGACATCCTTATCAAGTTTTCGGTGCATTTAAGAAAAATTGCTACGAGAAATTGAGCATCAGTGTGCCCAGTTGTTATCCTGCGATCGAAGCCCAAACGGCTCTCGCCCAGCATCCTCTGTGGCAAACCGAATTCGATCTTCGTCCTTTTTATCCCGCAGGGCTGTTAGCAGCTCAAATCGAGCTTTGGCCGATTGGGGAAAATCATGCACAGCAGTGCTTAGATGAATTTATAGAACAACATCTGAGTCGTTATGCTGATGATCGGGACTATCCAGCGCTCAATGCTACCAGTCGAATTGGCATGTATCTCAACTTGGGCATCTTGTCTATTCGCCAATGTCTGCAAGCTCTGTTTCGTGAACAAGGTGGCTATTTCCAGATCGACCACAGAGGGCAACAAGCGTGGCTCGATGAGCTACTTTGGCGTGAATTTTACCAACACATTTTATTTGACTACCCGCAGGTATCTCAGCACCAGCCGTTTCAAACCAAAACCTTAAAAATAAAATGGCGCAATGCACCACAAGACTTGGCTGCATGGCAGCAAGGTCAGACAGGCATTCCAATTGTCGATGCAGGGATGCGTCAACTACTGGCTACGGGTTGGATGCATAATCGGGTGCGGATGATTTGTGCCATGTTCCTCAGTAAGAATCTACTGATCGATTGGCGGTTGGGGGAGCAATGGTTTATGCAGCACCTTGTCGATGGTGACTTAGCAGCCAATAATGGCGGTTGGCAATGGTGCGCCTCGACGGGTACAGATGCTGTACCTTATTTTCGGATTTTTAACCCGATCAGCCAATCTCAGAAATTTGATCCGAACGGGGATTATTTACGTCAATGGCTACCTGAACTGGCAGATTTGGATGCAAAACAAATTCACCAACCCTTTGCCAAAAATCCTCAACTAGAATTGAACTACCCTCAACCGATCGTCGATTTAAAGCAGTCTCGCTTAGCTGCAATTGAAACTTTCCGAGCATTGTAGGCCATTGCCAAGATCGAACTGCTAGGGATCAAAACGCTGTACTGAAATGGTCACTCTAAGGCATAGCCGATCGGTCGTTTTGTCCCTACAATACAGAAAACGCAAATCATTTTAGAGACGCTCACATGTATACAGGCATCGTGCAAGGTTTAGAAAAAGTCTTAGACATTCGTCAAGGCAATGGCTTCACAACCTTGGTGATTTCAAATCATCAGAATTTTTTTCATGATGTCTTTATCGGGGCAAGTGTGGCGATTAATGGCGTGTGTTTAACGGCCACACATATTGATTTGGCAGCCAACCAAGTACATTTTGATGTCTCAGATTTGACCAATCAACTCACCACGCTAAAAGCTCTCAAGGCCGGTGATGAGGTCAATGTCGAACGCTCAGCCAAAGTTGGCGCAGAAAATGGTGGTCACAATCTTTATGGTCATATCGAAGGCACAGCCACGATCAAAAACTTAGAGCATCGTGGGGAAACCTTTCATCTCGATATTCACATTCCGGCAGGCAATATTAAATATTTCTTTCTCAAAGGTTTTATTGGACTCAATGGTTGCAGTTTGACTGTGAACCGTGTTGATCGTGCCAATAGTGAAATTTCAATCGATCTCATTCCTGAAACACTGCGCCTCACTACATGGAAAGATGTCCAAGTCGGTGATGCCGTGAATTATGAAATTGATCAAACAACGCGAACCTTAGTCGATACCTTAGAAAATATTCATCAGCGTTAAAATCGACTGACAGCACATTGCAAAAAAGCCTCCAAAACGGAGGCTTTTTATTGGCTCATTTGCAATATACGTTTAAGAATAAAAACTTGGATCTGGCACTTTGGCTGTGAGCACCCATTCACCAACTTCCTGATATTTATAATCAATCGGATCGTGCAGGGTCTGGGTACGCACATTGCGCCAGAAGCGGTCTAAATTCAGTTTGGCCGTCGTGGCACGTGCACCCATCACTTGGAAAATATTTTGCGTAATGTACAGCGAGCTATTGGTGGCTGCAATTTTGGCTGTTGCAATCGCAATAGAGACTTCTCCACGTTGTTCCGCCGTCAAAGCTTCACCAATCTCCCAAGCCCCTTGCAAACGCTGAACCGCTTTATCTGCCAATAAACGTACACTTTCTAATTGCACATAAAACTCAGCAAAATGCTTTTGAATAAATGGGTCATTCACTGCATTTTCAGCCAATGATTTTGACCACGCCTTTTGGTTTTGAACCGTCTGTTTTGCTGTTTCAAAAGCTCCTTCTGCCACCCCTAAAAACAAATGCACAAAGATCAACTGTGCAATCAATGGACGCAAGCTGGAATACGGCGTACTCAAAGGCCCCGGGTTCAGTAGTAATTCATCTTTGGAAATTTTTACCTGTTCAAAATGACTGCTTCCACTGTCGGTTTGACGTTGTCCCATATTGTCCCAATCGCCGAGAAAACTGACGCCTTCACGTGCTGTAGGAATCACCCCGATCAATAATTTTCCGTCATCATTGAACCCAGAACACAGCAAAATGTCAGAATCCATGGAACCCGAACAAAAACTTTTATCGCCATGAAACACATATTCATGTTCAGACAGTTGCGTCACTGTCGTACGACGGTCCAAAGGGTTTAAGGTGTTGCCCCAAAATAAATGCTCACGTGCAGTCTGTTCAAACCATGGGCCATATTGCTCTGGCTGCGCGAACAACTGTACGGTTGCAATCAATAAATGATGGAAACCATAAACATGCGCCAATGAGCTATCCACTTGGGCAATGGTTTGAATGGTTTTAAAAATCGTCTGCCAATCTGCACCCTGTCCACCATATTGCTGTCCAATGGACAGTGCAAGCAAACCACTTTGACGAATCAAATCACGTTCAGCTTTGGGATTTCCCCCCTGCTTATCACGCTGAGCAGCCGTGGTGGCAAATTCTGCCGCCAGTTTTTGGGCAATATCGATTGGATCTTGAGTCAATGGAGTTGAAGCGTTCATATGTCTATCTGATTATTCTGTTACCGTTTTAGCTTAACAAAGCGCAGGCATTCAGCTTATCTCAATGCCTGCAGTCTATATCTGTAAAATCTATATCTTATGAAATCTAAGTCACCAACATTCAGGCGACTCATGGCTTGGTCTTTGTTATCCATCGTATGTACGATGGATAAAATGCATCATGAACGTCACCTCATCCTAATCAACATTTCTAGGGGAAAGGACGTTAAATATTGCCTTAATAACCCATCGCATGAGCGATAGTGAACTTTCATCAGAACGCTATCACTCACGCTCAAGTTGCTTATGCCTTCGGATAAACCGTCGCAATCAAATGTTCAACCACTTGAGGCTCTGCCAAGGTCGAAGTGTCGCCTAAAGAGTCCAGCTCATTGGCCGCAATTTTTCTTAAAATACGGCGCATGATTTTACCAGAACGGGTTTTTGGTAAGGCTGGCGCCCAATGCAGTGCATCTGGCGTTGCCACTGGTCCAAGGACTTTTCGTACCCAAGCCACCAGTTCCTGACGTAACTCATCCGTCTCAGCTGTACCTGCTTGTAGGGTGACAAAGGCGCAAATCCCCTGTCCTTTAATATCATGCGGCATACCCACCACCGCAGACTCTGCCACAGCATCATGCGCAACCAACGCACTTTCAATTTCAGCCGTTCCTAATCGATGCCCTGAAACGTTCAAGACGTCATCCACACGGCCCGTAATCCAATAGTAGCCAGACTCATCACGACGTGCGCCATCACCTGTAAAATACGTCCCCGGATAAGTGGAGAAATAGGCTTCAATAAAGCGCTCAGGATCACCCCAAATGGTTCGCATTTGTCCCGGCCAAGAATCCTTAATCACCAAATTGCCTTCTACGGCGCCTTCAAGCTCATTGCCTTCAGCATCCACTATCGCAGGTTGTACACCAAAGAATGGACGCGTCGCTGAACCCGGTTTTAAATCAGTTGCTCCCGGCAATGGCGTAATCATGAAACCACCCGTTTCTGTTTGCCACCATGTATCCACCACTGGACAGCGGCTTTCACCTACCACGGTGTAGTACCAATTCCATGCCTCTGGGTTAATGGGTTCACCCACCGATCCCAATAAACGTAAACTACTGCGGTCACTTTCTCGGACAAAGGCATCGCCTTCTCGCATCATGGCGCGAATTGCAGTCGGTGCCGTATATAAAATGGTGACGTTATGTTTATCGACAATATGTCCCGTGCGTGCCCAACTTGGATATTGCGGCACCCCTTCAAACATCACGGTCGTAGTACCATTCGACAATGGGCCATACAATACATATGAATGCCCAGTGATCCATCCGACATCTGCGGTACACCAAAACACATCATCTTGTTTTAAGTCAAAAACTTCACGGAAAGTACAATTCACATAGGTTAAATAGCCTCCCGTGGTATGCAATACACCTTTCGGTTTTCCAGTTGAACCTGATGTATATAAAATAAACAGCGGGTCTTCGGCATTCATGGGTTCAGGTGGACAAATATCATTAACCGACATGATTTCCATGTGATACCACAAATCACGATCCGCTTTCATTTCGATCGGGTTACCTGTACGGTGCACCACAATGACATTTTGAACCGAAGATGTGCCTTCGATGTCGAGTGCAAGATCGACATTTTCTTTGAGTGGAATGGGCTTACCACCACGCATCCCACAATCCGCAGTAATCACGACTTTCGCCTGACTGTCATCGATACGACTTGCCAATGAGTCTGGTGAGAAACCGCCAAAAACTACGCAGTGTACAGCACCAATTCGGGTACAGGCCAACATCGCAATTGCCGCTTCTGGTACCATTGGCATATACAACACCACACGGTCGCCTTTGCCCACACCATGTTTTTTCAACACATTGGCAAAACGGCAAGTTTCATCATGCAGTTCTTCAAAAGAAATAATTTTATGCCGTGAAGGATGATCTCCTTCCCAAATAATGGCTGGTTTATGTGGATGTTCTTTTAAATGTCGATCGAGACAGTTGGCACTGACATTCAGTTCACCGTCAGCAAACCACTCAATCTTGAAATCATCTTGCTTAAAATTGGTATTTTTAACTTGGGTAAACGGTTTGATCCAATCGATCTTTTGCGCTTGCTCCGCCCAAAACTCATCTGGTTGTTCAATCGATTTTTGATAACGCTCAAAGTACTCCGACTCATTGATGCGCGCGGTTTTTTTAAAACTTTCAGGTACTGGATAGATCTCTTTCATATTGTATTTTCCTTGATCTGATTCATCTCATCACGAGATGCCATGCCACATTTCTACTTTTATAATTCCTGCATCACAGCAGTATGACGATTAATTTTTAATCGCAGCAATCATGCTTTGGTCGTATTATTCTTTCCCATTTAAAGCACATCTATAAGCAAAATTTCAACAAAAACATGTTTTAATTCAGTATCTGACCAGTTCAATTAAACCTATACTGCAAAGGTAATTTTACTCAGCACTCCGCTTTTTTATTCTTTCATATACGTTGAGTTGATCCGATCATGAACACCAATGACTCTTCTTTCTTTTCCCGTCAGACGACCACTACATCGGATAATCCCCTGAAACCTGATGGACGTTTTGGTCGACTGAGCATGATTGGTTGGTATGGCTTTCTCAATATCATCAGCTTTTTTGCCATAATCGCTTTAAGCCTTGCCGTGGGTATTTTCAACATCAATACCATGGCGTTAAATGAGCAATTTGTTGGTATATTCACTGGGATATCTGGCCTCGCCTATTTGGCGATTATGATTCTTTACATTTATTTTTATTGTGTCTTTGTCGTCCGTCGACTGCATGACCTCAATAAAGCCGGTTGGTTGCTACTGCTTTTATTTATCCCCGTGATCAATCTATTCTTTATCCTGTATTTATTATTGGCCTCAGGCACACCGACCGTAAATCAATACGGCGCGCCACGCCCTGCAGCCGTTTGGGAAAAAATTCTGGCATGGTTGATGATTTTAATCAGTGTCTTGTCGCTCTTGGCTACAGGTAGCATCACCTCGTATATGATGGGTAGCGGAGAAATTGAATCGCCAACAGAAATCATTCAACAAGGCACTGAATATTTCTAAGCCACTAACCGAATTTGAGCCTGTCTGAATTTTGATACATCTGTTCGCAAGCCTGTAAATGAGGGTTATTTTCGCCACTAATTTCAGGCAAAATAGCGAAAAACCGGAACATTTGGAAAACTCGTGGCTGAAAAAGAAAATGCCTTGAGTGATGTCACTCAAGGCACGACTCAACTTTTGCAAGAGGCAACAGAAAAAACCGCACAAACAGTGCTGGAACATACCTCTAAATATAATGACGCATACTCAACGATCGATAAATTTGTCGATGGATTTTGGGAACGCCTGCCATATATTTGTATCGCATTAATTGTTTTTACGATCTTCTATCTACTGTCTAAACTCTTTAGATTCTTTGTTCGTAAAGCGCTCACTGACCGTTCTTACTCAAAACAAAATCTAGTTTTGGTCCTGAACCGTGTGGGTAGCTCAGCCATTATGTTCTTCGGTTTCCTAATTGCAATGGTCATTGCGATCCCAGGTTTCACACCGGGTCAGCTCATGAGTGCATTGGGGATTGGTTCGGTCGCAATCGGTTTCGCGTTTAAAGATATTTTCCAGAACTTACTGTCGGGTATTTTGATTCTCCTCGGTGAACCGTTTAAAATCGGTGATGACATTATTGTGTCAGGAATGGAAGGTACTGTTGAAGATATTCAGATCCGTGCAACCTTCCTACGCTCTCCAGATGGTCGTCGTATCGTGATTCCAAACGCGACGGTTTACACCAGTGCGGTAACGGTGAATACCGCTTATCAACGTCGTCGTTGTGAATTTGTGGTGGGTATTGGATATGAAGATGATATTCAAAAAGCTAAAAACATTGTTTTGGCTATTTTGGACAAAGACCCAACGATTTTGAGCCAACCTGCGTTTACCGTAAACGTGAATGCTTTGGCTGATTTCTCAGTCAATCTGAATGTCCGTTGGTGGGTAGATACCACAGAAACCACCACTGCGAACTCGATCAGTGAAGTGCAAGAACACGTTATCCAAGCATTCAATCAAAATGGTATTTCAATTCCTTACCCTGTACAGGAAGTTAAAGTTTACCGTGGTGATCAAGCTGAGACAGAAGCGTCAACAGCTAAATAATCGCCCTAAAACGTACGGAATCACAGTTTCTGTCCGGATAATTCGGTTGCCTAAGCTGACTGCTTGGCAACCGTTTTTTATGAGTAAATCGACCTCGTAAGGGATAAATCCACCTTCAGGCCCAATAATGATCGTACATCCATGTTGAATCCCTGCAGGCATCACATCTTCGACATAAGGGTGCGCCACATAAGCCGGATAGGCCGAGGAGATCATGCTCGGCAAAACATCCTCCACAAAGGGTTTAAAGCGTTTATACAATTCAATTTTGGGCGCAATGGTGTCACCTGCCTGCTCCAAACCCAACGTCACATAGTGATCGAGCTGCTGTAAAAATGGTGTCTGCCAATAGCTTTTATCCACGCGATAACTGTGCAGCAGAATGATTTTTTCTACACCTAAAGTGACTGCATCCATGATCAGACGGCGCAACACTTTCGGACGAGGCATTGCCACAATTAAAGTCACCGGATGCTTTGCAGGTACTTCTTCTTCTTGTAAGGGTTTAAGTTGAATGCGCTCATCACTGATACTGACGATTTGGGTTAAATAGCGTCTTCCTTCCCGAATACCGACTTTGAGTGTATCGCCCACCTGTATATTCACATGGTTTTTTAAATGCTCAATTTGACGTTTGGCGCTAATACTCCAAAGTTCAGATTCAGTTTGACGAGGATCAAGCAAGACGATGTTCATAAATAACCATATCAATTCACGCAAAGCATATGTCATTGAGGACAGGCGACATGGATGTCGCCTGTGCGCTGAGGTACAGGAAGTACCTTCAGCGTACAGAGGATTTTTGCTACTTTTAATCCTTTAAAAGTAGATTATGCCTACGAATAGGATGTTCAACGATCACCATAAAATAAGGCCGTGATAAAACTTGCCTAATAAAAATTAATGTATCGCAAAATTAAAACTTAAAGGTACTGATCAATCACCTGAATATGCTTTTGCAGCGACCCAGTATTTTTTTGCATAATCAGCTGCGCTGCATCATTTAAAGCCTGCGCTTTCGCAGTATTTTGAATGATCTCAACCAATGCACTGGCCGCCTGCTCAAAATCCTGCACAACCACAACCGCATGGGCTGCTACAAATTCATCCACAATGGTTTGGAAATTAAAATAATGCTGACCTAATACTGTCGGGACATGCAGCGCGATAGGCTCCAAAATATTATGTCCACCGCCCGGTTCATTTAAAGAACCGCCGACAAAGCACGCCTGACTCAGTGCCAGCCAAAGCCATAATTCACCCATACTATCTGCCAAATATACCTGCGTTTCAGGCTGAATCGTTTGCTTTAAACTGCGGCGCTGTGTACGTAAATTCAGTTTCTGCGCTTCTACAAAAACGTCATCAAAGCGTTCAGGATGACGTGGTACGACGACACATAACAGCTCAGGCTGTCGTTGCAAAATCGGCTGCAGTGCCGCGAGCAGTTTTTGTTCTTCTGGTGCATGCGTACTGGCAATGGTGATGATCTTACGCTCTTGTAAAGCCCAATCTTGACGCAACTGCGCTGCTTGTTGCACAAAGCTATCAGGCGCATGAATATCAAACTTGATACTTCCCACGACTTGACTGGTACGCGGGTTTGCACCCAACTCAATAAATCGCGTTAAAGTTGCCTGATCTTGCGCCAATAATTGTTTCAAACTCTTTAGCATCGGCTGCGTCAAACTCAGGACTTTGCCATAACCCTTCGCCGATTTTTCAGATAATCTGGCATTAATTAATAAACACGGAACGTTGGCCTGATCGGCTTCAATCATCAAATTTGGCCAGAGTTCAGTTTCAACTAGAGCCAACATTTTCGGTTGATATTTTTCGATAAAACGACGGACTAATTTTTTTTGATCTGCCGGCAAATACACGGCCTGAAACAGTGATTCATACGGTGCTTTTAAAAATAATTGTTTCGCACGCGCTTGTCCGGTTTTGGTGGTATTGGTGACTAAGACCGGATGACCTGCTTTGAGATAATGTTCAATCAGCGGCTGTGCAGCGTTGGTTTCTCCTACGGAAACCACATGAAACCAAATTGCATCGCGGTTTTTAACCGGCTGAAATGGCCCAAAGCGCTCAAGACACTCTTGCTGATATAGTTGGAAATCTTCAGCACGTTTTTTGATGCGCCATTGATATAGCGGCTTAATCAGCGCCAAAGCTGCGTTATACCAAAAAGGAGTAGTCAAATTATTACGCTCAAAAACGGTTTGAATCGGCAGAATATATCAGAGCATTATCCACATGTTAATGGATAATGCGTATTCAAGTGTCGATTAATAGGTTGAACGACCTGAACCAAATTTATTTTTCATGCTTGGATAATCAATATAGCCTTCGGCAACATCTGTTCCAATCATGTTTTCCAACTGCAATTCATTCAGTGCAGCATTCGCCAGCAAACGTTCAAACAAATCTGGATTGGCAATATAAGCTTTACCAAAAGATACCGCATCGGCTTTACCTGAGGCTAATAAATCAACAGCATCTTCACGGCTTAAACGCATATTGGCAATGTACGGCACACCATTTGAGCGCTGTTTCAGATAATTACTAATACTGTCATCCGCCAGATATTCACGGGTAAAGAAAAATGCAATCTTCCTCTGCCCCAACTGCTCTAAGGCATAGCCAAAGGTTTCACGTGGATCATGATCGCCCATGTCGTGTTCATCACCACGCGGCGCAAGATGCACACCTACACGACCAGCCCCCCACACTTCAATCAGCGCATCCACCACTTCAAGCAATAAACGTGCGCGGTTTTCGACAGAACCACCATACTCATCTTCACGTAGGTTGGTTTTGCTTTGTAGGAATTGATCGATCAAATAACCATTGGCCGCATGCAATTCCACACCATCAAACCCCGCTTCTTTGGCTTTGATCGCAGACTGTTTGTATTGTTCTACAATGCTTTTGATTTCTGCAATCTCTAATGGACGTGGCACGACATATTCGCGTTTTGGGCGAAGCAGACTGACATAACCCGCCTGTTGTACCGCACTGGCAGAAACTGGTGTATCACCATTCAAAAGATCGGGATGTGAGACACGTCCGACATGCCACAATTGTGCCACAATTAAACCTTGCTGTTCATGTACGGCTTGGGTCACCAATTTCCAGCCCTGAACTTGAGCATCGGTAAATAAACCCGGCGTCTGCAAATAGCCATTAGCTGCTTCTGAAATGACTGTTGCTTCTGAAATGATTAATCCAGCACTTGCGCGCTGTGCATAATATTCAGCCATCATCGGCGTTGGAACACGGTCAATGGTTGCACGACTACGGGTTAGTGGCGCCATTACAACGCGATTTTTGAGGTGTAAATCACCCAAAATGAGAGGAGTATTAAGTTCAGCCATATATGTCTCGCCTGACACTTCAAATGTAAAATACGATTTAAAGTGAGTTTTGCAGATAATCGATATATTGCTGAATGAGTTCTTCATTGCGTGAGAAATACGACCATTGACCATATTTCTCGGCTTGAATTAAGCCCGCCTGTTGTAACACAGACAAATGATTAGACATCGTAGACTGCGAAACATTACCGAGTTTTTCGATATTGCCAGCGCATACACCACGATTAAAGCCGCCACATTGTTCTTCTGACAAAAACTGTTCTGGTGTTTTCAACCATTCCAAGATTTGACGTCGAGTCGGATTGGCAAGTGCTTTAAAAATTAAATCAATATCCATAATTTAAACGGGTTTAATTAAATAAAAATTTGGACAACAAAGTTCTATTCAGCATCTTGAATACACTATATCGTATTTTTTCGATTTTTATATCGATTTTTTTAGATATGATGATCAAAAACAGATAGAACTTTGTTTTCTATATAAATTTAAATTACAAACCTTGTTTGAGGCTGGCTTCAATAAACTTATCTAAATCACCATCAAGTACCGCGCCGGTGTTTGAACTTTCCACACTGGTACGTAAGTCTTTAATACGCGAGTCATCTAAAACGTATGAACGAATTTGGCTGCCCCAACCGATATCGGACTTGGTGTCTTCCAACGCTTGTGCCGCATCATTACGTTTTTGCATCTCAAGTTCGTACAATTTTGCACGTAACTGTTTCCAAGCATGGTCACGGTTGGCGTGCTGTGAACGTTGGTTCTGACATGCCACCACAATCCCTGTTGGAGCGTGAGTTAAACGTACCGCAGAGTCTGTTTTGTTAATGTGCTGACCACCCGCACCAGATGCACGATAGGTATCAGTACGTACATCAGCTGGATTGATTTCAATTTCAATATTGTCATCAATTTCAGGCGATACAAAAACCGCTGAGAATGAAGTATGGCGACGGTTACCCGAGTCAAAAGGTGACTTACGGACTAAACGGTGTACGCCAGATTCTGTACGTAACCAACCATATGCATACTCACCTTCTACACGGATCGTTGCAGACTTGATCCCTGCCACATCACCATCAGACTCTTCCATCACTTCTGCTTTAAAGCCATGACGTTCAATCCAACGTAGATACATACGTAGTAACATCGATGCCCAGTCTTGTGCTTCAGTACCACCAGAACCCGCTTGAATTTCGACATAGCATGGGTTCGGGTCCATCGGATTACTGAACATACGACGGAATTCTAATTTCGCAAGTTCTGCTTCCGCTGAAGTTAACTCTGCTTGCACATCCACAAGTAAGCTTTCTTCTTCTGCTTCAACCGCAAGATCCAGCATCGCTTGGGCATCTTCTAGTTGAGTTGAAAGCCCTTCGAGCACGTTAATGACGTTTTCGAGTTCACCTTTTTCTTTTGCCATTGCTTGCGCACGGCTTTGATCATTCCAAATTGCTGGGTCTTCCAGCTCACGTAGAACCTCTTCTAAACGCTCTTTTTTCAGATCGTAGTCAAAGATACCCCCGTAATGTTTGACCACGGTCGTTTAAGTCTTTTAGCTGTAATAGATACGGATTAATTTCCACGTGAATTACTCTCAATCAAAAAATTTGGCTTAAATAGCCGCCTATTATATCACAGAGCATTTGCACAGTTTCAGCCAGATTGATCATCCAAATCATTGACTTCAATGCACATAATATGAACAATACGCTCGCGTTACTATTTATTACATTTTATTTACAACAATAATGTTTCGAGGGTTTTATGAAAAAGACATTACTTGCACTAGGATTAGCTGTTATCACTTCATCAACTTTTGCTTATGATGCGCAAATTGATGGCGGTTTTACTTATACAGATTGGGATGATGATTTTACTGATACTGATAATACATTCAACCTAAAAGGTACTTTGTATTTTGACTCAGTACAAACTGGTAATGGTCCATTAAATGAAGCTGCATTTCTAGGTCATAACAGCAATGCCTATCTTGGTTATTCATATAACACTTGGGAAAGTAATGAAGTTTTTGGTTCAAAACTTGAATCTGATACTCACCACTTAACCGCAGGTATTGAATATTTTGTCGATCAATTCTATATCAATGGTGAAATTGGTCTTGGTCAATACAATCAAAAAGAAACTGAATTTGGTCAAACTCTTTATGATGAAGACTACGATGTGACTACTTACCGTGCATTAGTGGGTTATCTTCCTGTATCAAACCTATTACTTGCTGCAGGTATTGATGGCTATCAAGGCGACAATGATGAAGACGAAGACAACCGTTTTGCTGTAAAAGCAAAATATGTTGCGCCGTTGAACAATGGTCAATACATCAACCTTGAAGCAGATGGTGCTTTTGGTGATGTAGATGCTGTTACGATTGGTGCAGACTACTACTTCGACCAAGCATTTAGCGTTGGCGCTGCTTATAGCATCGAAGATGATGGTGATGAAGACACGGATTACTTCGCTATCCGTTCAAAATACTTCCTTAACCCGAACCTAGCAATCGGTGGTCAAGTTGGTTTTGGTGATGACGTTCAAGCGTTCAACATCAATGCAACTTTACGTTTCTAATTTCGTTTGAATTAGGAATGTGCATTAAAAAAGCACCTCAAATTTGAGGTGCTTTTTTCTTTTCGATGTAATATTTACTTTAAAAAAAGTCCAGTTGTTGACCAAATAATCTACAAATTCATAATATCTACACAGTTTTAATAAAACAAAACATTAATAATAATTATATATTTTTCAATACCTTAAATAATTAAAATTACATAAAATTACCGAATACACAGTTCTGCAACTTTGCAGCGATTGACCATCTTTAAAAATTCTCTAGACTAAAACTTGTAACAAAAAATGTATTAAATTTAGCCAAACAATTTAGAGGGGTAGTTTCCATGAAAAAACTCGCAATTGCTTCAGCACTTCTTTCTGCACTTGCTATTACAGGTACAGCTCATGCTTATCAAGCAGAAGTGGGCGCTTCAGCTGGTTACATCGACCCAGATAATGGAAGCTCTGGCAGTGAATTTGGTGTAACCGGTACTTATTACTTCAACCCTGTTCAAACGCGTAACGCTCCTCTTGCAGAAGCTGCATTCTTAAACCGTGCAAGTAACGTAAATGCACATGCAACTTTCGCTGACCGTGGCAATGTTGACGACAATACTTATGGCGTTGGTATCGAATATTTCGTACCAAACTCAGATTTCTATGTATCTGGTGATGTAAGCCGTAATAATGTCGAAGTTGACACTCCATTTGGCACAGTAGACAACGATACAACTTACTACGGTGCTGAAGTCGGTTATCTTCCAGCACCAGGCTTCTTAGTTGCAGTTGGTGTGAAAGGTTGGGATAACGATGATGATGATGGTGTAGATCCAACTTTACGTGCTAAATACGTAACAACTTTAAGCAATGGTAAAGACATCAACCTTGAAGCGGGTGCAGCATTCGGTGATCTAGATGAATTCAATCTAGCAGCGGATTACTTCATCGACAAAACATTCAGTGTTGGTGCTGACTACTACAACAACGATGTCACTGATCGTAACGAAGTAGGGATCAATGCACGTAAATTCTTCAACCAACAAGTGAGCCTTGAAGGTCGTGTTGGTTTCGGTGAAGTTGGCAACAATGACTACAATTCATTTGGTGTAGCAGCGAAATACCGCTTCTAATCCATTGAAGTCAAAACCATAAAAAAAACCGCTCTTCTGAGCGGTTTTTTATTTGCCTGTAAAAATGGAATTTATTGAGCCAAGTGTAAAACTCTCAATTGAACACTGACATTTCCTCTAAATTCATTTTTATCGAGTTCGTAGACCAAGCGGATTTTATCTTGCATAGGATTAAATTCATATTTTTCTGCCGCATTAAATGCAATTGCGTCCACCATTAAACCATTATCTAAAGCAAGTTTTAATTTCAAATGTAGGTCTTTCAACCAACGATAATCTAAAATTTTAAATAGGCCTTCATAGACCGGTGCAGGGAATTTTTGTCCCCATGGACTTAAATTTTGCAGAAGATCCACGGTTTCGACATTAATGGCCGAATCGGGCAATTCGCCATCTGTCCAAATAGTGGCCTGAAATAAACTTTCATCTTGCGCAGCGATGAGTGCTTCAAAAGCGGTTTTAAATTCAGAAAAATGCTGCTTTTGAATGGTTAGTCCTGCTGCGGCTGCATGTCCACCAAAATGACTGACCAAATGCGGATGTAATTCAGCAATACGCTCAATACTGTCTCGAATATGAATACCTTCGATAGAACGCGCAGAGCCTTTAATATGTACGCCATCTTCATCTGCAGCAAAGACGATTGCAGGTCTATGGAATTGTTCTTTCAAACGCCCTGCAACAATCCCAATCACCCCTTGATGCCAATGCTGTTCAAACATGATCAAGGCTGCAGGTAAGTTATCCTGATCAAGCTGAATATGTTCTAACTCAGCCAGAGCTTCCTGTTTAATCTGCCCTTCGACTTGGCGTCTTTCAATATTGAGTTGATTCAACTGCTGCGCAATCGGATAAGCCGTACTTAAATCCGCCGCAATCAGACACTCAATCCCAATATCCATAGTCTCCATACGCCCAGCTGCATTGAGTCGTGGGCCAACTACAAAGCCCAAGTCCTGTGCTTTTAACTGTGCGGGATCACGACCAGCGATATCCAATAATGCACTGATCCCTGGACGACATAATCCTTGCTGTATCCGCTTCAAACCAGCATCGATCAAAATCCGATTATTCAGATCTAGACTTGCAACATCGGCATAAGTGCCTAAGGCCACCAAGTCCAAATATTGGCTGAGGTTGGCTGTGGATTTAGCATTTTTTTTACGCATACTGGCCAAATTTGCCAACACATAAAATGCAACACCTACGCCAGCCAAGGCTTTACTTGGAAATTCACATCCGAACTGATTCGGATTTACCACCGCTTCTGCTAGTGGTGTTTCCTTTGTGGTCAGGTGATGATCGGTAATGATCACCTGCATACCATGTGCCTGTGCCTGCGCTACACCAGCATGGCTCGAAATACCATTATCGACCGTAATCAGCACATCTGGTGTAAAGCTCACGAAGGCCAAATCAGCAATGGCGGGTGTCAGGCCATAACCATACTTAAAACGATCTGGAACCAGATATTCAACATCCGCGCCCATGTCACGCAGTGCCAAGACCATCAATGCAGTACTGGTTGCACCATCGGCATCATAATCACCCACAATGACGATTTTCTTTTGAGTATCAATTGCTTGATCGATTATTTCAATCGCTTGCTCTAAACCCTTTAAGTTTGGCGCATGTAAGTGCTTAAGCTTAAATTCCAGCTCTTGTGCGGAAGAAACCCCGCGACGTGCCAATAAATCAGCAATAAACGGGGCAACGCCCTGAATATCTTCAGGGCGCGTCAAATAGGGTCTTTGTTGAATTAAAAGTTTAGACATTTATGGCATCAGTCGCTGTAGAACCCATTGACCATCCTGTAGTTTATAACTCAAGCGGTCATGTAAACGATTCGGACGGCCTTGCCAAAATTCATAATAATCCGGAACTAAACGATAGCCGCCCCAAAACTCAGGTTTCTCCAAAACGTCTTTGCTTTCCACTTGATCATGCAAATTTTGGAAACGCTGTTGTAATTCTTCACGACTAGCGATAACACCACTTTGTGGAGTACTAATGTGCGCTGCGATTTGGCTGTCACGCGGTCGTTTATGGTAATAATCCGTAGATTCTTCTGAAGATATCTTTTCCACACGACCACTGACCCGAATTTGACGTTCCTGCTCTTGCCAATAAAACAATAACTCTGCATAAGGATTATTGAGCAGATCGTTACCTTTTTGACTGTCATAGTTGGTGTAGAAGTCATAACCTGCATGGGTCGCACCGCGCAACAAGACCGTCCGCACGTGCGGACGACCTTGGGCATTTGCCGTCGCCAAAGACATAGCATAGGGTTCATGCAATTGTGCTTCTAAGGCATGGTTAAACCATAATAAAAACTGCTCATGTGGATCACGGTTCACCTGATCTTCATGCAACTCACCTTTTTGATAAGTTAAACGCAGTTCACTTAAGTCCTTAATCACATCATTCATGCAATTTCCCCTCTTGATTTAAGCTGCATTGGCACGAACAGCATCGGCCAAATGATTTGCCAATGCGGTGACTTCTTCAAGGTCATTACCTTCAACCATGACTCGAATCACCGGCTCTGTGCCTGATTTACGAATCAAGATTCGACCGCGTCCTTTGAGCTGCGCTTCAGCTTTTTCAAACTCGCTCACCAGTGCAGGTACGGCGTAGGGGTCAAACATCGCAGCCAAGCGAACATTTACCAGAACGTTTGGTAATAATTCAAAACCTTCCACCAATTCATGTAAGGCTTTACCTTGTTCAACCATCACCGTTAACACCTGAAGTGAAGCAATGATCGCATCACCTGTGGTGCTCTTGTCCAAAGTCAGAATATGACCTGATGGCTCACCGCCCGTTACCCAGCCCTTTTCTTCTAGGCCTTGTAAAACATAGCGGTCACCAACTTTGGCACGAAGCAACGGCACTTTGGCTTGATCTAAAGCAATTTCAAGCGCCATATTGCTCATCACGGTACCCACGATACCCGCAGGCTTTTGACTCGCTTGAGTGGCTAAAATATAGAGAATATGGTCACCGGTAATTTGCTGACCATTTTTATCGACCATAATCACACGGTCAGCATCACCATCAAAGGCAATCCCTAAATCCGCCTGATGTTCAACAACTGCTTTTTGTAAAAACTCAGGATGCGTCGAACCACAGTCTTTATTGATGTTCAAACCATCCGGTTCGTTAAACAGCGCAATCACTTTTGCACCCAGTTCACGATATACCGAAGGACCGACGCTATAGGCTGCACCATTGGCACAGTCCACCACAATTTTTAAGCCTGTCAGGTCAAAATGGTACGGGAAGGTTGATTTACAAAACTCGATATAACGACCATTGGCATCCTTCACACGCACACTTTTACCTAAGTTTGCTGGGTCTTCGATCACCAAGTCATTTTCAAGTTCTTTGTTAATAGCTTCTTGAATTTCATCCGGCAATTTTTTACCTTCGCTCGAGAAGAACTTAATGCCATTATCAAAATAAGGGTTATGCGACGCCGAGATCACGATGCCTAAGCTGGCATGTAATGCACGGGTTAAATGGGCAATTGCGGGTGTAGGTAATGGACCCAGCAAATGAACATAAACACCTGCTGCGTTTAAACCGGCTTGTAATGCTGACTCTAAAATATAGCCCGATAATCGGGTATCTTTACCTAGTACAACGATGGGCTTTGCTTTTTTACTGTATTGTTTTAATACTTTACCTGCGGCAAATCCTAGTTTTAATGCAAATTCAGGGGTAATAGGCAATTCACCGAATTTGCCACGAATGCCATCTGTACCAAAATAACTCATGTTGTACTCACTTCTTAATGGTGATCTTAATCATCACTTTTTACTGCAAATACTTTACACCAAAAACAAAAAGGCCGTCATATTAATGACGGCCTTTTCGGCTAAAAGCTACTAAATATCAACCAACACGGTAGTTTGGTGCTTCTTTAGTAATAGTCACGTCATGTACGTGAGATTCAGACATACCTGCCGCAGTAATTTTGACAAACTGTGCATTTTTACGTAAGTCATCGATCACCGCAGAACCGGTATAACCCATAGATGAACGTAAACCACCCATCATTTGATGAACGATGTTACCCATTGGGCCTTTGTACGGTACGCGACCTTCAATACCTTCTGGTACAAGTTTTTCAGCACCGGCTTTTGAGTCTTGGAAATAACGGTCAGCAGAACCTGTTGCACCTGCCATCGCACCCAATGAACCCATACCACGATAAGCTTTGTAGTAACGACCTTGGAAGAATTCAACTTCGCCTGGTGCTTCTTCAGTACCCGCCATCAATGAACCTACCATGATGGTACTCGCACCTGCACCAATCGCTTTTGCCATATCACCAGAGAAACGGATACCACCGTCTGCGATCAATGGAATTTGGTCTTTCAGTGCATTGGCAACGCTGTCAATCGCAGAGATTTGCGGCATACCAATACCAGCCACAATACGTGTAGTACAGATTGAACCTGGGCCAATACCCACTTTCACTGCATCTGCGCCAGCATCTAATAATGCAAGAGCTGCATCACCAGTCGCGATGTTACCGCCAATCACTTGAACTTGTGGATAGTTGGCTTTAACCCAACGTACACGTTCAATTACACCTGCAGAGTGACCATGTGCAGTATCAACAACAATCGCATCAACACCCGCTTCTACCAATGCTTCTACACGGCTTGGTGTTTCTGCACCTGTACCAACTGCAGCACCAACGCGTAAACGACCTAAGTCATCTTTGCAGCTGTTTGGATAGTTTTCAGCTTTACGGAAATCAGTAACCGTGATTAAACCTTTCAGTTCGTTGTTGTCATTTACAACAAGGACTTTTTCAATACGGTGTTTTTGAAGTAATGCTTGGATATTTTCTTTTGATTCGTTTTCACGAACAGTCACCAAACGATCATGACCTGTCATGATGTTACTAACAGGTTGCTCAAGATTGGTTTCAAAACGAGTGTCACGACCAGTAACAATACCCACCACTTGACCGTCTTTCACCACTGGTACACCGCTGATGTTATTTGCTTGAGTTAAAGCAATCAGCTCACGTACAGTCGTTTCTGGTGTAACGGTAATTGGGTCTTTCACCATACCTGCTTCAAATTTTTTCACGCGGCGAACTTCTGCAGCTTGTGCAGCAATATCCATGTTTTTATGCAGGATACCGATACCACCGTTTTGCGCCATTGCAATTGCCATACGTGATTCAGTCACAGTATCCATCGCAGCAGAAACAAGTGGAATATTCAAATTGATGCCACGTGTGAAACGTGTCTTAAGAGAGACATCTTTTGGGAGAACAGTAGAATAGGCAGGGAGTAATAAGACATCATCAAAGGTTAGGGCTTCTTGAACGATGGTCAACATAACAGTCTCGCTGGTAATTTCCGTGAGCCATTATATACAAATTTCCGTTCAATTTTCATTTTAATTGCGGCAATTCTTTACAGAGTTTTCAATATTAACCATCGAATATGCTGTTTTCAGCAAGAATACACTGAGGGTTAGTCAGCAACTTGTTCAATACAGGCAGAATCCGAAGACTCTACCGCTTAATTTCAATAAATTTATTCTGGAACTAAAGCCTTAACTGACTTGATCGAAATCTTCATCATTTTCAGCGTCATGCAGTGGAATACTGATCAATGGAATCATTTGATGCGCGATGCGTGCTTTATTACATTGCTCATCAGCTATCTGCACACTTTTACATGTGGAACTCCGAGCCTCGTACACCCTACAACTCACTGCTTGCCCAATTTTCCCACCCAAAGCGATACAACGAGACTGTGTTTGATTGGTGCCCGCCATACATGAATACACGGCATTAACCGGCTCAGTATAATGTTCGGGCATATTCAGCCCTTCTGCCCAATAAAAAGAAACGCGATAGTGGGCACAACATGCTCCACAGGTTAAACATGCATCCTGAGTCGGTATTTGAGACAACATTTTTATCTATTCTCGTCATCTAAAAGCTTATTTTATGGACGAAAAATACTAAAAAATGTTATCTGCAAACTCAATTATTTTTTCTGAATTTTCAAGTCATTATACTGGGCAAGTAAAGACTGTTTCATCCATTAAATCGACACCACACTGCAAGGTTTCGATCCAATCTAAGAATTGGTTGATCTGTTCTTTACCAATAAATGGCGTGCCGTGCTGCGGTACGATCATTTCCACATCCATCGTCCGTACCATGTTGACCCACAGACGGATCACTTTGTTCGAACACATGTAGCGCTGATGGAAGCCTTTCATTTTAGGAATATGAGCGGCAAAATTTTCTAAAGGTTTAGAGGCATCATCCACCATAGATGCGCCCATATCCCCTGAGAATAAAATTTTGGCAATCGGGTCATAAAATTGGAAGTTACCAACCGAATGTAGGAAATGTGCAGGAACAGCCACCAAATGACTGTTGCCTAATGGAATCACCTGACCATGATCTGGCAGTTCGATCAGACGATCCAACCAGTTGCCTTTCATCCGGTCACTCA
Organism: Acinetobacter sp. YH12097; assembly: GCF_013419225.1. Taxonomy (NCBI): domain Bacteria; kingdom Pseudomonadati; phylum Pseudomonadota; class Gammaproteobacteria; order Moraxellales; family Moraxellaceae; genus Acinetobacter; species Acinetobacter sp. YH12097. The sequence goes on from NZ_VPAN01000027.1 coordinate 21,626, forward strand.
TAAATGCAGAGTTTAAATGCGGTAAGAAACGCGCCCACAGCTTAGATGCCACCACTTTGGCGTCGGTATAAACCAACCAACGCGGCATCGAGGTAATAATGTCTGGGTCCTGATGCGAGGCCATCACATAGTCAAGATTGGTCAAACGGGTATATTTATTCAGTTCCATAGTCAGTGGGACATAGGTCAAGTCACCACCCGGATCGAGCACCGCTGCGCGCTCATTATCCAAAATCAGGAACTGGTTCGCCTGTACGCCCTCGCCTTTTACCAAGCTGGTAAAGCTAATACATTTATGCTTTCCATCATCATAAAGTACCTGTGATGTTGTGCGTTCGAAAGCCATTCCCATTCCCCAAATTTTTTATCAAAAAAAATAGATTCTATAGGTGAATAACATATATTTATTTAGGGAAACTTACAATAAATATTAAGTCAATATTATCTGAAATATCAGTGAATTGGGTCTCATTTATTGGCAAAGAATCCTGAGTTTTTAACTCAGGATTTCATGTATTTTTAATATGGTGAGATCATTATTTAAAATAAATAGTGTTGTGCCAACGCAGCCAAACCAATCACCAAGAATACCAAGGCGCCAATTTTATGAATCAGTGAAATCGGTAGTTTTTCAGCTAGCTTGTTCCCAATAAATACCGCAGGCGCATTAACCAACATGATGCCTAATGTCGTCCCCAAAGTCACCCAGCCAATACTGTCAAAGCGTGCAGCCAGTGCAACAGTGGCAATTTGGGTTTTATCTCCAATTTCAGCCAAGAAGAACAAAACGAAAGTGGCGCCGAAAACCCCATATTTTTGCCACTTATTGATACTTTCAGATTCATCATCCAATTGATCGGGGATCAACATCCACACCGCCATAGCAATAAAGCCCAGAGAAACGATCCACAATAAAACGGTTGGACTTAAAACAGTGGTAATCCATTGACCCAGCACAGCAGAAACCCCGTGGTTCACCACAGTCGCGAGGAAAATTGCAATTAAGATCGGAACGGGTTTACGAAAACGTGCAGCAAGCAGTAAGGCAAGTAATTGTGTTTTATCGCCCATTTCTGACAGGGCAACAACAGCAAGGGAAATGAAGAAAGCGGTTAACATGGTGCATTTCTCTGGCTAGCAATAACATATACCGATGACTTATCCCTCCTGCTAGCCAATGTGCAGAGTGATAAATCAAAGGTCTTGCCAACAAAAGAAAGCTACGAAGAGCTCATTTGGTTCTTTGCTATGATGACCATGCTCGTTTTAGAGCAAATATGTTGACCATCACCTTTTTACTTTGCGTAAAAAGCGGCTACTCCCCAATGAAGTAATGCTATTCTAGCGAGGAATGCATGTTTTCGCAATTTTAATTTTCGATGACTCAATTTGATATGCAAAACAATAATCAAAAATTTCAAGAATTTATTCAACACTATATGCATGTGCAGGATGTATTAATCATTGCAGGCGGCCCGTCTCAGCTCAGTTTTGACTTAACCACCATTCAGCCCTCAAAAAAGCTGCTAATCATTTGCTGTAATCAAAGTTTTCTTCAACTTCCTCAGGCTCAAATTGCCCATCATTCAGATTATGCGTGGTGGTTACACTATCAACCCATGCTCAAAGCCTGCTTTCAAGGTGACATCATTAGCGGATGTGGTTTAGGTCACAACCGTCCATATCCTGAACATGAAGTGATTAACTTCAAAACCGTGCGCATCGATACGCAAGCGGAGTTATTTCATTCACCGTACTTTGTGTATGGTAATAATTGCGGCCTTCAAGCCTATTCACTCGCACATCTCTTTCAACCGCAGCGTATTTGGCTGATGGACTATGACTTCCAGCACCAACAGGGCCAAACACATGCGTATCAACATGTACAAGAACTGGGGCATTATGAAAAGTTTTAGGGCTTATTTTTAAAAGACTTCCAACGCTTTGAACATTTACGACATAAGCTTTGGTCGACGGCGCACCCACATCGTACGCTTCCACTCACTTATAACCTCAATGCAAACTCAGCATTAAAGCTCTACCCTTCACCCATTGAACTTCCTGATTGGCTTTGTCAGTCCACCACCACGACGCCATAAAAAAACCCTGCCAAAGCAGGGTTCATTTTGAAACTTAAACAGGTCAGATTAGATCAATAAAGTTCGGATATCTTTGAGCAGCTTCGTCAGCTTATTGGCAAAACGTGCAGCATCCGCACCATTAATTACACGGTGATCGTATGACAATGACAGCGGCAGCATCAAACGTGGATCAAAGCCTTCACCATTCCACACCGGCTGCATAGTTGCAGGTGAAATACCTAAAATCGCCACCTGTGGCCAATTAACCAGCGGTGTAAATGCCGTACCACCAATTGAACCCAGACTGGTAATGGTAAAGTTCGCACCTTGTAGATCTTTCGGCGACAGTTTTTTGTCACGTGCTTTTTGACTCAGTTCACCCAGCTCAATTGCAATCTGCTTAATCGATTTTTGATCTGGATTACGCAGTACAGGCACGGTCAAACCATCAGGCGTTGTCACGGCAATCCCCATGTGGATTTCATTGCGTAACAATACTGACTTGCCATCATCAGACAAATGACCTGCAAATTCACGCTCTTCTTTCAACAAGTAAGCCACTGCTTTGATGATGAAGGCCATAATGGTTAAGCCAATACCTTCTTTCTTAAAGTTGGCTTTTAAGTCATTACGCCAAGCTTCAAGATCGGTAATATCCGCAGCATCGAACTGCGTCACTTGCGGGATAAAATTGTTTAAAGACAATTGCGGAATCGACACTTGTTGTAAACGTGTCAAAACTTTCTCTTCGACACCACCAAAAGCATCAAAGCTTGGCAATTTCGGTAAGCCTGAAACCTGTGCCACAGCTTGAGCTGCAGGTGCAACTTGCGGAGTGGTCAAACGGGTTTTTACATAAGCGAATAAATCTTCTTTCATTAAACGCTCATGCGGGCCAGATGCTTTGACTTCTGCCAAAACCACACCTAATTCACGTGCAAGCTTACGAACGGCCGGACCTGCATACACTTTGGCATTGGCAGCATTTTGCTCTTTGGTGAGCTTATCTGCGCCTTGTGGTTGCGGTGCTGCTGCTTCAACTTTGCTTTCAGCTTTAGGTGCAACTGTCGCAGGCTGTGCTACAGCTGGTGCAGGTTTCGCTGCTGGCGCTGGTGCAGGTGCTGCAACAGCTTGACCTTCGGCTTCAATCGTCACTAAAGCGACGCCTTCAGAGACACTTTGCCCTAACTGAACATGAATCGCGGTGATTTTACCAGCGGTAGAGCTTGGTACTTCTACCGTTGCTTTGTCTGATTCCACCACGATGATACTTTGGTCTTTTTCAACCACATCACCCACAGCGACTAAAATTTCAGCCACTGCTGCTTTATCAACACCTAAGTCAGGCACTGCAATTTCTACAGGCCCAGACGCCGCAGCCGTAGACGGCGTTGGTGTTGCTTCTGCGACAATGGGTGCAGCAACAGGCTGTGCAGTTTCTTGCACAGCAGCCGATGCAACCGCAGCAGATGAAGCCGCCGTTTTCACAGTTAAAATCACTACGCCTTCTTTCACTACATCGCCAGCACTGATCGTGATCGATTCGATACGGCCTGATACAGTACTTGGAACTTCGACTGTCGCTTTGTCTGATTCCACCACGATAATACTTTGATCGACATCAATCTCATCACCAACAGAGACCAAAATCTCACTCACCGTAGCTTTCTCTACGCCAATATCAGGGACTTGCACATCGATACTTTGCGACTGAGTAGCATTGGCTGCAACAGGTGCTGCTGCAGCTTGTTCTGCTTCCACAACCGGAGTTGGTTCTACTGCTTGGTCTTCAGTTGCATTTTGTACTGGCTCAGCGGTAGCAGTACTTTGACCTTCTGATTCCAACTCGATCAGCACAGCACCTTCAGCAACACTGTCACCCAGATTAACTGCAATGCTTTTCACCACGCCTGCCGAAGTGCTTGGCACTTCAACAGAGGCTTTGTCAGACTCTAACAACACAATGCTGTCATCAACGCTAATGGTGTCGCCGACTTTCACTAAAATCTCAGCGACCGTTGCTTTATCTACACCAATATCAGGAGTCGTAATTTGCATGATTAGTTCTCCTCTTTGTAGTCAGCCACAGCATGCAGTTCCGGCGTTTCTTGCGGAGCCCATGCCACTGGACGGTCAGTATCTAGTTCAAAGCTTGAGATGGCATCTTTAACTAAACGTGCATCAACTTCGCCTTCATCCGCGAGTTTTTTCAATGTTGCAACCACAATATGTGCGGCATCAACACCAAAGTAGCTACGTAAGTTGCCACGTGTATCTGAACGACCATAACCATCTGTGCCTAATGCCACGAATGGACGATTGTCTGGAAGATAGGCACGGATTTGTTCGCTATATGCACGCATGTGATCGGTTGCCGATACCACAATACCGTCTTTTTCACGAAGTAATTGAGAGACCCAAGCTTCTTTCGTATCTTCAGCCAACGGATGTAAGCGGTTGTATTCTTCACACGCCATACCATCACGAGCTAATTCGTTAAAGCTAGTGACGCTCCACACGTTTGAATGAATTTGATATTCATCACGAAGGATTTTCGCCGCTTTAATCACTTCACGCAGAATCACACCTGAACCCATCAACTGAACCGTTGCTTTCTCATCTTCTTCGAAGAGATACATACCACGTTTAATGCCTTCTTCAGCACCTTCAGGAATAGCAGGGTGTTCGTAGTTTTCATTCATTACTGTTAAGTAATAGAACACGCGCTCTTGGTTCACGTACATACGTTTTAAACCATCATGTACGATCACTGCCAACTCATAACCAAAACATGGGTCATAAGAGATACAGTTTGGAATCGTATTTGCCAAGATATGTGAATGACCATCTTGATGCTGTAAACCTTCACCATTCAGTGTTGTACGACCCGCAGTTGCACCCAACAAGAAACCTTGTGCCTGCGCATCACCTGCCGCCCATGCAATATCACCAATCCGTTGGAAACCGAACATCGAGTAGTACATATACATCGGAATCATTGGCAAGTTATTGGTCGAATAACTGGTCCCTAACGCAGCCCAAGCACTCATCGCACCCGCTTCGTTAATCCCTTCTTGTAACATGTGACCATCTTTGGCTTCACGATAGTGCATCAACTGTTCTTGGTCTTCAGGGGTATATTTTTGACCATGCGCAGCATAGATCCCCAACTGACGGAACATACCTTCTAAACCAAAAGTACGGGCTTCATCTGGTACGATTGGCACGACACGGTCTTTAATGGCTTTTTCTTTCAATAACGAAGAAATCAAACGCACCATCAACATAGTTGTCGATTGTTCTTTACCGCCACTGCCTTTGAGCACCGCATCAAACACAGACAACTCTGGAATCGCCAGCTGCTCACTTTCTTTACGGCGTGCCGGTAAATAACCACCCAATGCCTCACGACGCGCCTTCATGTATTTTAATTCAGGGGAGTTTTCGCTCGGACGATAGAATGGCACTTCTTCAAGCTGTTCATCGGTAAATGGCAAGTTGAAACGGTTACGCACGTATTTCAACGACTCAAGCTGCATTTTCTTGATTTGATGCGTCTTGTTGACGGCTTCAATCTCTTCAGACAAACCATAGCCTTTCACTGTTTTCGCTAGGATTACAGTTGGCTGACCATTGGCCTTCATCGCTTCTGCATAAGCCGCATACACTTTGTACGGGTCATGACCACCACGGTTCAGGTTATCGATATCTTCATCGCTTAAGTTGCGAACCAACTCTTCAGCTTCAGGATATTTACCAAAGAAATGCGCACGCGTATACGCACCACCTTTCACTTGATAACGCTGGAAGTCACCATCAACCGCTTCTTCCATCACAGCTTTTAAAGCACCTGTATCATCTTTTGCCAGTAGCGGATCCCAATGACGACCCCATACCACTTTAATCACGCGCCAGCCTGCACCACGGAACAATGATTCAAGTTCTTGAATAATTTTACCGTTACCACGAACAGGGCCATCTAGACGCTGTAAGTTACAGTTCACGACCCAAATCAGGTTATCGAGCTTTTCACGACCTGCAAGTGAAATGGCACCTGTACTTTCAGGCTCATCCATCTCACCATCACCGAGGTAAGCCCAAACTTTACGGTTTTCTTCTTTGATCAAACCACGGTTCATCAAGTATTTTTGGATGTGTGCTTGATAAATCGACATGATTGGGCCTAGACCCATCGATACAGTTGGGAACTGCCAATAATCTGGCATCAAGTACGGATGTGGGTATGACGGCAAACCTTTACCGCCGACTTCACGACGGAAATTATTTAAGTGTTCTTCAGTCAAACGACCTTCTAAGAACGAACGTGCATAGATACCCGGCGCACAGTGACCTTGATAATAGATCATGTCACCGCCAAAGCTGTCGCTATTGGCACGGAAGAAGTGGTTAAAGCCCACGTCATATAAAGTTGCAGATGATGCAAAACTTGCCAAGTGACCACCTAAGTCATCACCTGTTTTATTGGCACGCAGTACCATCGCTAAGGCATTCCAGCGGATCAGCGCACGAATACGGCGCTCCATATCCGAATCACCCGGCATAGGCGGTTGTTCTTCAACTGAAATGGTATTTAAGTAAGGAGTATTTAGTCGCTGAATGGGAACGTGCTTAGCAATCGCTTGTTGATAGAGTTTTTCAAGCAAAAATGCAGCGCGGTCAGTTCCCATGTGCTGTAAAACTGAATCAAATGCGTCCTGCCATTCTTGGGTTTCTTGCGCATCTGTATCGCCATAAAACGCCATACTTCACCTATCCTATGTGCTAAATATATGGCTCTATTAGTACCATATTTTGGCTAGGCTCAGTTATCGCCACAGATGAATACGAAATAGCTCTATTATTTATTTACTAAATACTTATTGATTAACAATTACACAAATTTACATTTTTGGGTCAATTTTCGCCATATTTCATACAGACAATATTTTTTTAGAATGATAATTTTATAGTTATTAGCGATAAATAAAAAAGCCATTGTCTGTAGAGGTTCGGACAATGGCTTCGTATACAAATTTTGTATGCGCTTATGGCAACATCGCTAAATACGTCGATGGGTTTTTACGTTGACCATCTTTCACTACTTCGTAATGCAAATGTGGGCCAGTACAACGACCAGTACAACCAACGTTAGCAATATGCTCACCCGCAGCAACACGGTCGCCTACACGTGCAATTAAGCGTGATGCATGTGCATAACGTGTCAGGTAACCATTACCATGGTTAATTTCAACATATTGACCATAACCTGTGCCCCAGCCTGATTTGGTTACAATGCCTGGACCTGTTGCATAAATAGGCGTACCACTTGCCGCAGAAAGATCTAAACCTGAATGATTTTCTGCACGACCACCCATGGTACGGCCACCATAGTTTGAGCTCACGCGCTTCATGTCTGGAAGTGGGTGGGCAATTAACCATGAATATGGATTATTTGAACTTGCAGAATAGTTTTTAGAGGAAGTGCTTGAACCGTATTTTTTTGCGATTGTCGTATTGTTGAGTTCAATTGATTTTTCACGAATTTGAACATTCAACTTCGTTTCCGCTGGAACATCAATATCATTGCTTTCAGAGTAAGCACCTTGAGACAAGGTGCGAGTTAACTGTTCAATACGATCTGATGATGAGTCTGCTTGATTTAATTCAACTAAATCTGCAAAAGCGACTGAAGCGGCCGAAGCTGTCAATGAAAACGCCAATAAAATACGTCGTAAATGCATAAAAAACCTCTATAAACTGTTCTCTTTCGTTCCTTGTGTGATTTCGTCCTTGATATCAGCCAAAAGGAGCGCATAAGATTAAGACATAAACATGTAGGAAATATGTATGTCAGAACCTGTCAACGTCTTTCAACCAACAAGAAAACACATAAAAACAGGAAACTTGTCGTTTCTCTCAACGCAAGTTGCTGTATGGCAGAAACTTACGAAAATTGTTCAACCGCTATTGCCCCAACCGGATCAATGGCAAGTTGTTTGTTATATAAATGGTGTACTTATATTAACTGGAGAAAATCAGGCACTGATTAGTCAGTTGGCCTATTTGCAAAAGCAATATATTGCACAATTATCACAAATATACGAATTCAAGGATTTGCACAAGATTCAAGTCCGTCTGAGAACTCCGTCTCCAACGCCTCATTCCCCTGAAAAAATTTCAAGAACCCTCAGTACAGAAACTCAGGATTTACTCCGTAATGCTGCTGACTTTGTGAGCGACCCTAAGCTTAGCCAAGCAATGCTGCGTTTGGCAAGCAATAAAAAGTAACCACCCAGTTGTAACAGACAAATTTGAATGCTCAGAATGTGACAGACTTAACACTTACAAATGATACAATATAACATCACTATTATAAGACAATGACTTATGTCACATTCACATAACTAATTGGGCAATCATTAATGTCATCAAATGTTACAATTTCATAGCTATCTGGATCACTTTTGACATTGCGTAATAACTGATTATTTAATGCATGACCTGACTTATAGGCATCATATTTCGCAATAATTTGATGACCAAGCAAATATAAATCACCCACAGCATCTAATATTTTGTGACGAACAAACTCATCCGAGAAGCGTAAACCCTCTTCATTGACCACACCATTTTCATCTACGCCAATGGCATTTTCGAGACTCGCCCCCAAAGCCAAATTATTGGCTTTGAGATAATCCAAATCTTTCATAAAGCCAAAAGTCCGCGCTTCACTGACTTCATAGACAAATGTTTCGGTTGAAAAGTCGATGGTTGCCGATTGAAATTCTTTCTTAAATGCAGGATGGTCAAAATCAATCGTAAAATTTAATTGGAAACCGTCATGCGGTTGAAAGGCAGCACGTTTATCATCAATCAGTGCTTCGACAGGTTTAAGTATTTTTATGAATTTTTTAGGTGCATTTTGTTCTTGTAGTTCACCTTGCATAAGCAAATAAATGAACGGGCCTGCACTCCCATCCATAATAGGCACTTCAGATGCCGACACTTCCACAATCAGGTTATCAATCCCTAAACCAGCAATCGCACTCATAATGTGCTCAATTGTGCCCACCTTGGCGTTTTCTTGCACCAAGTTAGAACACATGAATGCTTCTTGAATCAGCATAGCATCAGCTGGAATATCAATCGGTGGATTTAAGTCGATACGACGAAACACAATGCCCCCATCGGCATGATGTGGCACAAAGTTAATCATCACTTTTTGCCCACTATGCAGTCCGATGCCACTCGCTTTCACGATGCGTTTCAGGGTACGTTGTTTCAACATGTGTCTTCTATCATCAGTTCACAAAACCGCTATACGTTAGCATATTTAGCCATTGATAAAAAACAAAAAGGTAGCTGATCAGCTACCTTTTGTAATCAATAGACACTTAAGTCATTGAATTTGTTTTATTTACGTTGCTGATTTTTCAAGTAGTCTTGAATACTCATTGGCGTAGGGCGTGAATTCGATGCTGACGCCGCCGCAGCCGCCGGAGCAGCTGCTTCATTGTGCTGACGTTGAATCGCTGGTACATCATCTTCATCTACAGGAGCTTGTGCAGAAGCGACTGTACGTGTTGCTTGTGCGACAGGGCGTTTCACTGGCTCAGCAGAATCGGCAGAATTACGAGTTAAACCCGTTGCGATCACCGTTACGCTAATTTCATCACGTGCATCTGGATCAAATACCGTACCGTAGAACACTTGACCTTCATCAAGATCGACAATTTGGTTCACCACATCAGTGATTTCTTCAATTTCACCGAAGGTTACGTCATCGCCACCTGTAACGTTAATCAAAATGCCTTTTGCATTCATAATGGTCACGTTATCTAACAACGGGCTACGGATCGCTTGCTCAGCAGCTTGACGCGCACGGTTTTCACCACGACCAGAACCTGCACCCATCATTGCGTAACCACGTGTACTCATGGCAGTTTTCAAATCGGCGAAGTCAAGGTTGATATGACCTGGACGTACCACCAAATCAAAGATACTACGCACCGCATTTAACAATACATCGTCTGCCTTTTTATAGGCATCTTTCATTGAAATATCGCGGAATACTTTAAGTAGACGTTGGTTCGGAATAATAATCAGAGAATCAACATGTTGCTCAAGTGCTTCAATACCTTTCTCAGCAGATTGCTGACGACGTTTACCTTCAAAGTTAAACGGAGTCGTCACCACACCTACAGTTAAGATACCCATTTCTTTGGCAATTTCAGCAACAACCGGCGCAGCACCTGTACCTGTGCCACCGCCCATACCTGCAGTCACGAACACCATGTCCGTACCTTCAAGGTGTTGGCGAATCAACTCACGGCTTTCTTCAGCAGCAGTTTGACCCACTTGTGGATTTGCACCTGCACCCAAACCACGCGTACTTTGCTCGCCGAGTTGGATTTTAAATTGTGCATTCATGCGGTCGAGCGCTTGTTTGTCTGTATTGGCACAAACAAATTTTACACCTTCGATATCTGATTCCAACATATGCTGCACAGCGTTACCGCCAGCACCACCTACACCGAATACTGTGAAACGGGCTTGACCGTTGCTGTCGCTTTGATCATCTTCTAAAAATTCAAATGAGGCCATGCCTAAAAAATTCCTAATCCATAATTGGCAGACACTTCAGCCCGTATACTGCCTTGATCTTAATAAAAATTGTTTTTTAGAATGCTGTCCAAGTTCCAGCTTGTCAAGTACAAGCAATAATCCGTACAACTTCCCAACAATATTCCCAAATATTTCAACTTAAAAGATCGACTTCAAGGTGTCATTGAAGCCCGACCATGCACGTTTTACCCGATTCAATACTGAAAGTTTTTCCGTATCTTCTGGCTCAACGATCGTATCTTGTGTTTCGCTTTGACTGAAAATTAACAGACCTGCGGCAGTCGCGTATTGTGAACGACGTAAAGCAGCTTGCTGTTGATCATCGGCATACACTTGCATAGGTGGATTACCTAAATGTGCAGAGACACCTAAAATCCGACGTGCAAATGTCACCATCCCTTCAATTTGGCAGGCATCACCTGTGAGTACAACACCATGATATAAACCATGAATCGCACCATGATCGACCAATTCATTACGCACTTGATTAAAGATTTCTTCATAGCGCGCAATAATGATTTCGGTCAGTTCAATACGGCTAATGGTTTGTGGACCATCAATCCCTTGGAACTGAATCATACTTTCAGGTTTAACCACTTTCAGGTCAACACAACCATACAACAGCTTAATGCGTTCAGCTTCTTCTGTTGTGGTTTGCAATACAGCAGCAATATCACGTGTTACATGCTCACCGCCACGTTGCAAGGTATGTGTCATCGCCAAGCGACCATCTAAATACACCGCGATATTGGTCGTACCTGCACCAATATCGACCAAGCACACACCATATTCTTTTTCATCTTTAAGCAAACTGGCTTCAGCTGTTGCTAATGATGAAATGACCATGCGTTCAACACCAATATTGGCGCCTTTTAATGCACGATCCAAATTCTGCATGGTGCTGATGGGCAACATCATCAAATGATAATGCCCTGTCATACTCCGTGCTGACATGCGAATCGGGTTTAATACCCACTCAGGTTCATCATCTAGTTCAAAACCTAAAGGTACAGCACTCACCAAATAGTGGTCAGACGTTAAATGACTGGCTTTGGCCAGTTCTAATGCACGCACCACTTCATTGGTGGTAATCGCATGGTCATTATTTTCAATTGGAGTGCGACCAGAGGCATAAAAACTTTTTAGTTCAGCACTTGGAATGGAAATCCACGCAGAATGTACACGACATTCCGCCATATCTTCCGCTTCCTGCACTGCATTTTTAATTGCGGTAACAACTTTATCGAGACTGACAATTTTCCCTTTATTCATGCCGCGGTTACGAGCGGTCGCCATCCCTACCACTTGGATATTGTCTGGCGCGTGTACCTTACCAATCAAAACTGAAACTTTGTGTGTCCCAATGTCAATCGCAACAACCGAGGGAACAGCTTCATTCATTATTTACTACTACCATTCACATGTTTGTTTAATTTATGGCTTAAAGCCTCTACTTATAAAGCCGATCATTATGGCTTTACCGGCGCTGCATTCGCAATGCCTATGTCATCACTGGTTACAACAAACTGACCATTTACCGACTTTGCTGGCACAGAGTTTTTCCATTGAATCGCTAAACCATTTCGGTAGCGCAAATCGATGGCAGAAATTCGTGGCCATACAGGTTTTAAGTCACTGTGTGCGAGATAACTTAAACGCTGCAACTTACTCATGGTCTGATCTTGATCGACAATCACGCGTAAGCCTGAATCAAACTGCATAAACCAAGTCATTCGTTCGGTTAAATATAATTCTTTTAAACGAATGCCAACAGGTATAAATAATTGATTAATTTCATTATAGCGACGCATCATCATTTTGGACTGACTCGTCGGCCCATGCAATAACGGCAAATTCTGATGATTGGTCGGGGTTAATTCGGCAAATACATCACCACTGTCGCTTAACAGTCGCCCAGTTCCCCAACGTGCAATCGCTTGACGCGGCATCACCCGTACACGAATTGCATTTGGCCAAGCACGTGATACCACCACGCGATCGACCCACGAAATTTCTAAAGTACGGTCACGAATGACACGTAAATCAGAGGTAAAATAATTTTGAGTCATCATCGGTGAAACGTATGACATCACTTGTTGTTTTTCTTGGGCGCTACGCACACCCACCACATCAAGTTCAGCCACACGTGCATCCGTCATGACTTTATATAGCCCCCAAATTCCGGCAATCAAAACCACACATGCAATAAACAACAACAGCCATCCACCCACATTGGTAAGCTTTTCCTTACGTGTCGGTGGTTTGTCATGTATCGATGTCGTTGCTGCACGTTTACGGCGCATAGACGCAGGAAGTTGAGCCATAATTTAGTGTGCCGCACCTGTCAGGGTTTGTTCCAAAATCGCGACACAAAGATCATCAAAACTATAACCTACGGCATTGGCCGCTTTTGGCACTAGAGAATGACTGGTCATACCCGGAACAGTATTTACCTCAAGTAACCAGAAGTTTCCTTCTGCATCCTGCATCGCGTCAATACGGCCCCAACCACTCGCACCTACCGCTTGGAAAGCGCGTAAAGATAAAGCTTGTAGACGCTTTTCTTCATCTTCAGTCAAGCCACATGGAATACCATATTGCACATCGTTACGGTTATATTTCGCTTCGTAATCGTAAAAAGCCACATCTGCAGGCGGTTCTAAACGAATCACCGGTAATGCCTGACCATTTAAAATCACAATGGTAAATTCACGTCCGGTAATCCATTTTTCAGCCATCACGACGGCATCATGCTGGGTCGCTTTGGCAATTGCGGTTGCAAAGTCTTCAATTTTTTCAACTTTGCTCATACCAATGCTTGAGCCTTCATGCACTGGCTTGATAATAAATGGCAAACCAATTGAATCTACAATTTCTTGTAAATCTGAATCTTTGCTGACAATACGATAAGGTGCTGTCGGTAGTTCTGAACCTTGCCAAACTTGTTTAGTTTTGACTTTATCCATACCAATCGCTGAGCCTTGAACGCCCGTTCCAGTGTACGGAATGTTTAACCATTCCAAAGTACCCTGAATTTGACCATCTTCACCACCACGGCCATGAAGTACGATAAATGCACGGTCATAAGCCACCAACTCAGTCACACTGCGTTGCTGCGGATCAAATGCTTCGGCATTTACACCCGAACGCACCAATGCTTCAAGTACAGCTTTACCACTATCGAGAGAAACCTCACGTTCGGCAGATTTCCCACCTAATAACACGGCAACTTTGCCGAATTTTGAAGCATTTGACACGTTTATATCCTTAAACTTTTATCTACAGTCTAAACAAACTTTGGATCACCAAGCGGTGATCATTTTACATAGAGATTGTTTTGAGCAAGTTCGATTGAGATTGCTCCAACATTACCTGCGCCCTGTGTTAATAACAAGTCATTTGCTTGTAACACTTTTTTCATTACTGCTTGTAAGTTGCCTTCTACTGGATCGATGAGAATCGGCTCAACTTCACCACGGAGACGAATGCTTCGAGCCAACGCACGACTATCCGCACCCACAATTGGTTTTTCACCTGCAGGATAAACTTCTAATAACAACAGTTGATCGACTTGAGACAAGACATCGACGAAGTCATCAAAACAGTCACGCGTACGACTAAAACGGTGTGGCTGGAACATCATCACCAAACGGCGATCAGGATGACTTGCACGTGCCGCTTTAATGGTCGCTTCCACTTCTTTTGGATGGTGACCATAGTCATCCACCAATTTTACCAAGCCATCTTCAACTTCAAATTCGCCTTGTACTTGGAAACGACGACCTACGCCACTGAAGCTTTCTAAGGCACGTGCAATCGCAGCATCAGAAACGCCTTCATCCGTTGCAATACCAATCGCTGCCAAGGCATTTAAGATATTATGAAGACCCGGCAAGTTAATGGTTAAACGTAACGGCTCACGGTCTTTACGCAAAACTGTAAAGTGTGATTGCATGCCTTCTTGAGCCACATCAACGGCACGAATGTCATTGTCTTCATTGAAACCATAAGTCACGACAGGACGACCAATACGCGGCATAATTTCACGGATGTTGGCATCATCACCACACATCACAGCTAAACCGTAAAATGGAAGGCGCTGTAAGAATTGTACGAAGGTATCTTTCAATACATCGAAACTACCGCCATAGGTATCCATATGGTCAGCGTCGATATTAGTGACAATCGTTGCCATCGGCTGTAAATGCAGGAATGACGCATCTGATTCGTCTGCTTCAGCCACGATATAACGGCTTGCACCCAATGCAGCATTCACACCAGTACGATTTAATAAACCACCAATGACATAAGTTGGGTCCAGATTTTCTTCTGCCAACATGCAGGTCACCAGACTGGTTGTCGTGGTTTTACCATGCGTCCCCGCAACGGCAATACCATGACGGTAACGCATTAATTCACCCAACATTTCTGCACGACGCACGACAGGTGTACGGGTTTCAATCGCCGCTTTCACTTCTGGGTTTTCAGAATCAATAGCTGTTGATACAACGATTACATTGGCGCCTTGAATATTTTCAGCAGCATGACCGATGAAAACTTGAATGCCGTTTTCTTCAAGCTGAGCCGTGGTTTTCGACGCTTTAATATCTGAACCTGAAACTTTATAGCCTTGGTTTTTCAATACTTCGGCAATACCGCACATGCCCGCACCACCAATCCCAATAAAATGGATGTGTTTAATACGGCGCATTTCTGGCACTTTAATGAGCTTTTTCGCTTGATCGGCAGGCGTTGATGGAGACATAGATTACTCGAATTTTACAAATCTTGAATTAAACCAACCACGTGCTGTGTCGCATCGGGTTGTGCCTGTTGTCGAGCCTTAACCGCCATTTCCATAAGTCGTTGGCGATTCATCAGCGGCTTCAACAACGCTGTTAAACTTTCTGCGGTCATGTCCGCTTGTGGGCAAATTTTTGCGGCATTGATATTGGCCAAGAACCCTGCATTTGCAGTTTGATGGTCATCCACAGCACTTGGCAGAGGAACAAACACGGCTGCTACACCTGCTGTCGCAATTTCAGTGACGGTTAGCGCACCAGCACGGCAGATAATCAAATCCGCTGCAGAATAGGCTGCTGCCATATCTTCAATAAACGGCTGAACTTCAACTTGCATATGTTCAGGTGCATTTGCATAACGAGCCAATGTGCTTTCAGCGTTATTTTGACCACACTGGTGATATACACTGAGTGGCTGTTCTAATTGCTGCAAGGCTGCCGGCACACATTCATTTAAAGCACGTGCGCCCAGTGAGCCACCCACAATTAAAACCCGTAATGGCAACCCAGCTTTTTCACGCTCTTGGTAACGCCATGACGGATTTAAAATTTCTGTAATTTCTTTACGTACAGGATTCCCTGTGGTTACGATTTTATCTTGTGCTGGAAAGGTATTTGGAAATGCCTGACAAACAATTTTGGCCACACGTGACAACTGCGTATTGGTAAAACCTGCCACCGCATTTTGTTCATGGATAATGACTGGAATGCCCAATGCACGAGCTGCCAAGCCACCCGGCCCAGCCACATACCCCCCAAAGCCTGCAACTGCATCGACTTTGAGTTGTTTCATATAACGCATGGCACTCAATGTAGCTTTGAGAATTTTAAATGGTGCCATCAGCTTACGCACGACTCCATTGCCGCGTACGCCTTGGATATCAATTTGATAAATTGGAATATTATGATTTTTAAGCAGGCGATTTTCCATGCCTGTTGGCGTTGCGAGCCAAGAAACTTCACAGCCTTGTTGTTGCAACTCTTTGGCAACAGCGAGCGCTGGAAAGACGTGACCACCGGTTCCGGCAGCCATCATCATGACATGTTTCGGCTTTACTTGCGTTACTTCGGTCACTGTCTAATTCTTCAATTCTAAAAAGAGGCTAATGATATTCGATTTTAAGCAAACAATTGTAATCACAAACGCATGACCGTGAAAGGTAATTTACTTTTTTTCAACAGGCGTATGATTGTTTTTTTCTACTATTTTAAAAGTTTAAACTAGTTTTATTATTAATCTATGAGAATTGAAAAAAAATCAGACAATTTTTCACTTTAATTGCATTCACTTACAGTTTTTTTGCTTTTTAAGCTCCCCTCCCCTTAGCGCAGGACAAAAAAAAGAGCCCGTGAAGGACTCTTTTAAATCTAGTGCAAAATTAAGCTTTTAAACCTGCCTCAAGGACATCAAATAAATCATCGGCAATCGAGGTACCAAATTGCGCATCAATTTCACGTACACAGGTTGGACTGGTGACATTGATTTCAGTCACGTAATTACCAATCACATCCAGACCAACAAAGACTAAACCTTTTTCACGAAGGAATGGCCCGACTTTGGCTGCGATGGCTTTATCATTTTCAGTCAATGGACGCGCCTCGCCCAAACCACCTGCCGCCAAGTTACCACGCACTTCACCATTTTGCGGAATACGCGCCAAACAATACGGCACGGGTTCGCCATTGATCATCAAAATGCGTTTGTCACCATCCACAATTTCAGGGATGTATCTCTGCGCCATAATCGGCTGTGTGCCGTTATTGGTCAGGATTTCAATAGTTGAACCGATATTAACGCCATCTTGGTATAAACGGAAAATACCCATACCACCCATGCCATCTAATGGTTTCACGATCACATCGCCATGTTCTTGTAAAAATTCACGAATCAGACTTTGTTGTGAAGTCACCAAGGTCGGTACTTGAAGTTCAGGAAATTGCGTCGCAAACAATTTTTCATTGCAGTCACGTAGGCTTTGCGGTTTGTTAATAATCCATGCGCCTTCGCGTTCAGCCTGTTCCAAAATATAGGTGGTATAGACAAAGTTCATGTCAAACGGCGGATCTTTACGCATCAAAACCACGTCATAAGCAGCAATTGGTTCTTTTTGTTTTTCGCCGAGTTCGTAATAGTGGTTGTAGTCTTCAAAAACTTTTAGCGGTGAAATCAAACCAAAGGCTTTGCCTTGATCGATATATAAATCTTGCTGTAATGCATAGCCTAGCTCATGTCCACGACGTGCTGCTGCCCATAGCATCGCCATTGAGGTATCTTTTTTTAGGTTTACATTTTCGATGGGATCCATCACAACAAGTACACGCATTATTCAGTGCTCTGTTCATTATCAATTTATGAATGAGTATAGCCGAGATTTTTCTTTTGTTTATTCTGATTTTGCATGTGTATGTATGGATTCGTGTGATGCAGGCGATAATTCGATATATTTCTATCATCGGCCTTATCTCAATAAAGGAAATAAGCCGTGAAAGCATTATGGCGTTAGGCCTGTGTAAATCGACGCCAAACAATCGATACAGATATTCAT
Organism: Acinetobacter sp. YH12097; assembly: GCF_013419225.1. Lineage (NCBI taxonomy): Bacteria > Pseudomonadati > Pseudomonadota > Gammaproteobacteria > Moraxellales > Moraxellaceae > Acinetobacter > Acinetobacter sp. YH12097. The sequence goes on from NZ_VPAN01000027.1 coordinate 39,680, forward strand.
CACATCTACATCTCGCCCATCACTATTTTTGGTGAAAAAACACGTGCTTTTTATTTTTTTTTAGCTATTGTGTTAATTATTGTAAATAAAGAAATAGAATTAATTAATGATCAACATTGAGCAGATGGCTATCATTCTTAATGCTTTGCCAGACCCTGCTTTTGTCATATCGCGTAGTGGAAAATACGTTGCGGTTTTTGGTGGGCGCGATAATCGCTATTACCACGATGGTTCCGGTCTTGTTGGTACCTATATTTCAGATGTGATCAAGCCAGATAAAGCCAACTTTTTTATGCAACTGATCGACCAAGCTCTAGCGTCAGGAAATCTACTCATCGAAGAGTACGAATTGAGCAATAGGGATGTAAAAGGTCTGCCCGATTATGGTCCTGAAGAGCCCATTTGGTTTGAAGTGCGCATCCAAGCCCTTAGTTTTTCGGTAGATGAAGAAGACGTTGTACTTTGGGTCGCAAGTAATATTTCAGCGCGTCACGACTTGGAAATCAAGCTGAAAGAACTCAGCCATACAGATCAGTTAACCGGTCTTTTCAACCGAAGAAAATTAGAGCATGACTTAGCATTACATTATGAGTCATACCTACGGCATTCCATACAGACCTCGATTTTGATGTTCGATCTTGATAACCTCAAAAAAATCAACGACAGCAAAGGTCATCATGTCGGTGATGAGGCAATCCGAGCAGTCGCAGATATTCTTCGTTTAACGCTGCGCAAGACTGATTGCGCCTGCCGCTTAGGTGGAGATGAGTTTGTGGTCGCCTTGCCCAATACGGGCTGCGAGCAGGCCATCCAGTTTGCCAAACGGATTCATGAACATTCCAGAAAAGAATTAAGTCGGTTTTCAATAGATAACGCGCATGTCACCGTGAGCATAGGAGTGACAACCATCATGCCTGAAGATTGCACCTACGAAGATACAATTCAACGTGCTGATCTAGCGCTGTATAAAGCTAAACATGGCGGGAAAAATAGAATTGTCGCGGCCTAAGTGTGCGCCAGAAATAAACCAAATTTCACAGTCTATTTTGCAATTCGATATTCAAGCCGTTGTGATTGCTCAACATGAACTCTTTTCCCTTTTCAGCATCATTTTAATTTAGATAGGTGTTTAATATGCAGCAAGCCATTGTTGATTTTGCCTTGGATGATGAAAATCATTGGTATGCCATTTTAGCTTGTGGTCATACACAGCATGTCCGCCATGATCCTCCATGGCAAAACCGTCCTTGGGTTATCACTGAGCAAGGACGGAAAGAAAAGTTAGGGGTAATGTTGGAATGTAAGAAGTGTGATGAAGAGATGTTATTCACCAAGTAGAAATGTCCTACCTAATAACCAAATAGAAATGTCCTATATGGACATTTCCAAGTCAAGCACAGGATTTAGATTTCGTTGTTCAATCGCTGTTTTCTGTGCTTGTCTACGTGGCATCTTTTGAGAACGATTGCGTTTGTTTTGGTGTTCCAGTTGTTCATGCTGTTGTTGAATATGTGCCAGCACAGAACCCAAACGTTTATTCTCAACGATCTCTCTCTGGTTGAGCTGACTTAATTTATCAAAGATGCTGTAATTGATTTTTCTTCCCTGATATTCAATGGCTACAGTACCATCCGGATATTCCAGGAACTCAAGATACTTGCCGCCCAATCTTTGATTTTCTTCGCTGTTTTCCAAGATATATACGCATTTATCATAAGTAATCGTCAAGCTGTTCGTGACCCTGCGGGGTTCACGCCAGGTAAAAACATCATCTAATTCTTCGGCTGTTTCAGCGATAGGCCGATGTAGATCCTTGGAATTAAAAGCCATCTTGGCGAATTTACGATTAAATTGCTCAATAAAGCACGGCAGCCACTTATTGGCATCTGCAATTGAACTGATGCCTTCTAGACGCATCTCCTTAATCAGACGATCCTGAAGTGTTCTATTCGCTCGTTCTACACGACCTTTGGCTTGAGGGGAGTTAGCGAAAATGATATCGATATTGAGAGTGCTCAGAACACGTCCAAACTGGGTAATCTTGGTGTCTTTCTTGCTACTTTGATTCACCCTAAAAACTGAATGTTTGTCACTGTAAAATGCCAATGGCTTACCATGCTGTTCGATATATAAACGTGTCGAAATCATATAGTCAAAGGCTGACTCTGACGCACAGAAGCGTAAATGCTGCAATTTTCCTGTGGCATCATCGATAAATACCAGTAGGCAGCACTTGGCAGAACGGCCTTCAAACCAATCATGGTGTGAGCCATCAATTTGGATCAATTCACCATAACAATCTCGGTTATAACGAGGCTGATATGGTCGTTTCAGGCGCTTGCAGCGAGGGATCCATAAATCGGCTGCAATCATCCAAGAACGTAGTGTTTCCACTGAAATATCAAATCCATGAACAGTGGTGAGCTTTTCATGCGCTAAAGTGGGTCCGAAACCATAAAGTTGATCTGAAACAATATTGAGACACTTAAGTCTGAGTTCTTCAGGAAGTTTAGAATTGCTGATTTGGCCACGACCGGCATGGGCTAATGCAGCGGGACCTTGAGCTTTGTATTTCTGCAGTAAGCGTCTGATCTGACGTTCTGAGATATGAAGTAGCTGAGCAGCCTGGGATTGAGTTATACGTTGATCACAGATTTCTTGCAAGACCGACAATCGTTTAAGTTCTTTATCCGACATAGACACCAACATATCAAACCGTCCGCTAAGGAAATTGCAAAAGCGCATATTCTAAAAGCGGACATTTTTACTTTGGAGAAACCGGACATTTCTATTTTGGGCTTACAAACACTGTTATTCACCAATTAAAATGTCTATGCGATAAACCATTTAAAATGTCCTGTTTTTAACTACAAGAGTCAAGCACAGGATTTAAATTTCTTTGTTCAATAACAACTTTCTGAGCTTTACGACTCGGC
>NZ_VPAN01000028.1:0-42294 GCF_013419225.1 Acinetobacter sp. YH12097
ATTAATTTGATGGCTTCAGCTTTAAATTCTGTGGTGTAAGTCTTGTGTTTCTTGCTCATGGTAAACTCCTGATGAGTGTGTTTAGTTTACCAAGTTAAAACCTCCTGTTTTTTCAGCACACATCAAACCTATCTATATTATGTTTCCACTATTGATCCTGTTATCAATATTTCACGTGTTCAGTACCGCGTGAAAACGGGTGGACATGGTGTGCCAGAACAAAAAATTCGCGAACGTTATTATCGAAGTATGGATCTGTTAATGCAGGCGGTAGAAGCAACGGATCGTAGTTATTTATTTGATAACTCTGCCGATGGACAGCATGCTTCTTTCATTGCGGAAATTGAACAAGCTGAAATTTTAAAGATGAATTCAGGTATTCAGCGTTTACCTTGGTGGTTTGTAGATAAGGTGCTCAAAGAGTTTGAGCCAAATTAATATCAACTGAACGTAATAAAAAACAAAATAACAGGATGAACCTATGCAAAATAACGACTATGAATTACAACAACATTCAAACTCATCTCCATTAGATCAAACTCATCTTGATCAAGCCATTGAGCAGCAAGCTGAACAAGAACAGCAAAAAAATAATACATCATCTGATCCTTTATCTTCTCTAGATTTGACTGACTTAGCTGAAATTGGTTCGAATATTATAGAATTGGGTTCAGATGCTTTAACATGGGTGAGCGATGCACTCAGCGATATCAGTATTGATCTATAAATTATCTATTATTTCAATTAACTTCATAATAAACAGCCTTTATTGAAAAATCTCCGAGGAAATATTTCGTGATTTTTCAAGTTTATAAATTAATTCTAAATAAAACTAATCAAACACTCTTGAAGCGTTAAATTTTTCAATCAGGAAAAGGCAAGTCAGAACGAATATTTCGGTTGGAGAGCTTGCATCTTTTTTTAAATAACATATTATAAAAACATATATTGTTTTTATGGCTGATGAATATGCATCCATTTCTAACCGCTTTTCTCGGCGGGACCTTATTGGGCCTAGCCGCAGTTGGCTACCTATACGTACATGGTCGAATCGCCGGTATCAGTGGTTTAATTGCGCAAATGTTGAATCCTCAAACGATTTTAAAAACACCTGCGATATGGTTTTTAGCGGGACTTTTTATTGTGCCTTTTATCTACGGGAAAATGACCTCTGTGACAATTGAACTGGATGCAAGCCCATGGATGATGATCATTGCCGGGGTATTGGTTGGATTCGGAACGAGATTAGGTTCAGGTTGTACTAGCGGTCATGGCATTTGCGGTATTAGTCGTCTTTCTAAGCGTTCATTCTTTGCAACTGCTAGTTTTATGTTGGCTGGGATTATCACAGTTTATGTAATGAGACATGTAATCGGAGCTTAATGATGAAAAATATATTGGCTTTTATTTTTGGTGGAATTTTCTCATTAGGTTTAATGATTTCGGGCATGTCTAATCCAGAAAAGGTCTTAAGTTTCCTTGATATTACAGGGCAGTGGGATGCGAGTTTAGCTTTTGTGATGATGGGAGCCATTGCAGTTGCATTTATTCCATTTCAAATGGCCGTTCGTCAATCAAAACCGACAACCTTTGATAGGAAGGCGATTGAATTACCGAGTAATAATCAAATTGATGCAAAACTCGTCATGGGGAGTGTTATCTTTGGAATAGGTTGGGGGATTGCTGGGATTTGTCCTGCGCCAGCCTTTACTTTGATCGGTCTTGGTTATTATCAAGCGATTTATTTTGTTATAGCGATGTTTGCAGGCGTCTATCTACATCGTAAAATTTCGGGAGCAAAGTAATGTCAAATCGTGCACAGGTACAACATTTTTTTGATGAAAATACCAATACATTTAGTTATGTGGTATCTGATCCGCAAACAAATCGATGTGCGATTATAGACAGTGTATTGGATTATGATGCTGCTTCCGCAACTACTCAAACTAAGCATGCAGATTTGATTATTCGTTATATCCAAGAAAATAGCCTAAGCGTAGAATGGATTTTAGAAACGCATGTGCACGCAGATCACTTAACGGCATCACAATATTTAAAACAGGTTCTTGGTGGCAAAATTGCGATGAGCCATAACATCAAGATTGTGCAGGAAACATTCAGCGCCATTTATAATTTTGATGTGAAATATTTTAATTCACATCAGTCTTTTGATTATTTATTTGCAGATCATGAAGCATTTAAAATCGGCGAGTTAAATGCGTATAACATTCCAACGCCTGGACACACACCTGCTTGTCTGAGCTATGTGGTTGGTGATGATGCTGTTTTTGTTGGTGATACCTTATTTATGCCTGATTATGGCACAGCACGCTGTGATTTTCCCAAGGGCAGTGCAGCAGTATTATTCGATTCAGTACAAAAGATTTATCAGTTAGCACCTGAAATGCGCTTGTTTTTATGCCATGACTATTTACCAGAAAATCGGTCAGAATACTGCTGTGAAAGCAGTGTACATGCACAAAAGGAGCAGAATATTCATATTCACGTTGGTACGAAAAAAGAAGATTTTGTCACAATGCGAACTCAGCGTGATGCAAATTTGGCTATGCCAAAACTGATTTTACCTGCAATACAAATCAATATGGATGCAGGTAAATTTCCAAAACCAGAAGGGAATGGTATTCGTTATTTAAAAATTCCTTTTAATCACTTTAAATCTGCAAATTAAAGACAAAAATGCTTTAGGTTGAATGTAGCTCGCTATTTCATTTTATTAAATAGCCTAAGCAAATTAAATAGTTGTTACATAAAATAGCCTAAGTTTGATTAATAAATTTTAACGGTCATTTGATTTCATTCCATCAACTAGGCATCATAATGTCAATTTAATATAGTATTCAGAAATGATCCTAAATTACGAATATCATCAAAAATTAGAAGGCGAAACGCATCCACTAGTCTTTATTCACGGTTTATTTGGCAGCCTGAGCAACTTAGGGATGCTTGCCAGAGCTTTTCAAAATTCACATTCAGTGATTCAGCTCGATTTACGAAATCATGGTAAATCACCTCAAAGTACAGAAATGAATTATCGTGAAATGGCAAACGATGTACTTGAGACATTAGATGTAATTGGCATCGATAAGTTTTCAGTGATTGGCCATTCCATGGGAGGAAAGGTCGCAATGCAATTGGCTTTAATCTCAGAGCGGGTAGTGCAACTTGTTGTACTGGATATCGCGCCCTTTGCATATCAAGAACGTCATCATGATGAAATATTTAAAGCTTTGATCGCTGTACAAAATGCACAAATTCAATCTAGACAACAAGCGGTTGAAATTATGCGTGAGTATATTCATTTCGATATGGTGATACAGTTTCTGCTCAAGTCTTTTAGCAAAGGACAATGGTTGTTTAATGTAGATGCGTTGTATAAACAATATGACCAGATTATTGGTTGGGAAAATATTGAAAATACTTGGCAACAGCCTGTATTGTTCATCAAAGGTGGAGAGTCACCTTATATTTCAAAAGTGGAACATACCAATACGATAGAACAACAATTTCCAAATGCGAAAATTGTAGAGATAGAAGGCGCAGGCCATTGGTTACATGCAGAAAAAACAACTGAAGTAATAGAGCAAATACAAAATTATCTAGAATAATACAATGTGCCTTCAATTATATTTTGAAGGCACAACATCGAAATATTACTCAATTGAAATATTATTGGCTTGAAGCTGACCTTCAGAGGTGAGTAGTGCCGCCATCTCTGCAGTTTTTTTCAGGCCTGGCATACGATATTCTGTATGGCCATAATCTTGAATGGATTTCCAGCGTCCGCCCCATGTTAAACCGACAGACTCAGCGGCTTGACCGTAAAGTTGATAACCACGCATAGCCCAAGGGTCTCGTTCAGTAATGACCACTTTTCCATTGCGTTTAAAGGCGACATCGGCTGCTAAACCAAACTGATGATAACTTTGGAAGCCACGCGCACGAGTGGTATTTTTATTGGTGGCTAAATTATTTTGACGTTCTGGACTACGATAACCTTCAAGCAAAATCATTTCATAGCCATGTTGTTCACGCATGATTTTGAACACCATCAATAAACGCTGCTTATAACGAGGGTTCATTTTATGCCATTTACGATCTGCTGAAGGCACATCCGTAGAGTATGAATGCGTATGGATATCTTGAACTTCTGGATTAAAGCTTGAGGCCATAACAGATGGCTGCTCAATCATTGCAGCTTCTTCTGCAATTGCTTCTTGAACAAGATATTCTTCAACCTCAGGAGGCGCATCTAAAACCTGTCCATCAAGCATGGCGTAAATTTGTGGGTCGACTTTACGCAAATAATCAGCTTCCACTTTACTTGCAGTAATCGGGCGAGTAAAAGCAAATAATAAAATACTGGCAAACAGTAAGAAGCCTGCAAATAAAATCCACCATTGTTGTAAATGCCAGTGTGATTGAATTTGTTGTGGTGCTGCTGCATAGTTCAGTTCATAAGCAAAATTTTTGGCGTGCTGAATTCTTTTTTTACTTTGTGGAATGATTTGAAAGAAAAAATCCTGAACTTTAACTCTGAGTTCATAAGAAAAGCAAAGCACTGTCACCAGTGCTAAGACAAAGAAACAACTAACCAAAAAAATGATCATGGAGAAACTGTAGCGCTCACAGTCGCATTGGCAGTGCTTGTTGCAGCAACCACTTTTGGACGTTTGGTTTCAGAAATTTGCGTTCCGCCCATCGGTTCTTCGAAGTGCTCATCTTCTTTCACTACTTTCGTAGATGGCTCTGTAGGCTTGGTCACCTTGGCCGTTGTTGGCGAAGCTTTTGGTTTCGCTATAGTATTTGGAATATGTGATTTAACGGTTGTTGTAGCAGCTACAACAGGGCGCTGCGGTTGGGTAATTTCAAAAGGTGAACGGTTATTCGCCACAGCTTGAACAGGCTGAGTTGCCTTAGCCGTGTTACCATGATTGAAAGCAGTAGCTAAATCATTCGAATATAAGTCATTATCCGGATCTTTTTCTTCAGTTGCATGAACGGTTTGCTGCGCTTTTTCAGCTGAAGCTTGCTCATTTTCGTTTTGACGAGGTACAGCGGATGCCTCAGTTTCAGCTTTATCTTCAGTTGGGGCAGAAGTAGTCATTTCTGCATTTGTAGGCTGATCGTCAGAATTTAGATAAAAATATCCCAGGCCAACAACAATAATCACCGCTGCACCAACAAGAAAGCCGATAGCAGCATGAGCTAAAGGCGGTAAATTATTTTTTTGAGTCGACTGTAAAATTCTAACGTTATTCGATTTTTCGTTTGCCATGGTGTCTAAGTCTTATGGTAAATGAATGGTGATATAAGCCTGTTCCGATGGGGCAGTTATGACGTTTTGATATTGTGATAACGCCTGATTATTTTGGCTAGATAACATATATCTCAGTCCACCAAATGCTAATACAGCAAACAAAGCCCAAAAGATAATGATCCAAAAAAATGGTAATTCACGGTGAATAATGTTTTTAATTTGATCCGGTAATGCCGCGAAAGGCGAAAACGCCTTTTTACCTTTCATATAATCAATTTCATCGCCGACACGTGCAACGAGTGAATTGAGCATTTCAATCGATTCAAGGCGGTATTTACCATGAAAACCAAGGAGCATGCAGTAATGATAAACTTCAAGTGCAGCTAATCGATCTTTATTTTTAGAACGAATTTGCTCTAAATTTTCAAAAAAACGATAACCTGCTAGCTGTGAACCAAAAAGACTTAATTGCAGTGGATTCATCATCCAATTGTTTTGTAAATCAAAAAAGCGTGCATCTTGTTGGGTGACAATGGTTTCATCTAATAAAGCACAATAGGCATATTTTGCGTCCGTGATATCTTCATTGCTGAATTGAAGCTTACGGGCTTGGCTTTCAAATCGGTTTAATAGATCCATAATTTTTGTCCTGAAACTTTCAGGGCTGGATGGAACATATTGATTTTTGAGTAAGAAAACAATGTAAAACCCATCATGCAGTAGATCAACTAAATTGGTTGAACTGTTGATTGTCGGTTCAGCACTTGGTTTTGAAGAGCCTAATCCTATTTGACCGTCGTCAAAAAGTGAAGGGGCATTATTTGAAATATTCATGATTGCTCCTTAACCATTCATCACAGCAATAAGTTCAATCGAGATATCTTGGAAGCCAGCTGGTATGTAAACGCAGATGGATTCAGAATCAAGCATACGTTGATACAAATCATTATTTGGCTCAACTTCAAAATAACTCACACCTGAACGTACCGGAATTGCTGTTGGCACTTGCATCATATGTTGCAATGGCACAGCCGGTAATGCCGCCATGACTCGCTGTTCAACATCGACAGTATTGCCGACTTTAAAGCGCAGCGGTACATAAGAAATAATGTCATGTGTAGGCATCACGCTACTTGAAACAGCTAAATACAGGCGAGAATCACGAGTAATTTTATCACTTTCAAGACTGCCCACCCAGTAGGATTGACGGGTTTCTTTCAAGTTAATACTGATATATCGATTTGAAATAATCGTATCGAGCAACTCACGTAAAATCACATCTAATTGAGTAAAACTTTCTTGCAAATTATGATGTTGATACTGTGGAAGCTGATCTACTTCGTAAGCTGTCGAGAAGGTGAGCAAGGAACCTGTCAGACGCAATAATTCAAAATACAAACGTTCAGGATGAATCAGTGGATATTGCAATAAATGATTTAAGGTCGCATGCGCAGTATTTAGCGCATTAACCAACCAAAATGACACGATATCACCTGAACGGAATTCAATTAACTTTTGTTCGTTTTCACGATTATTCGATTGAATGGTTTTAATTTTAGCTTTGATAATATTGAGCGTTCGTTTAAGCCCAGTAATCAGCGAATCACACGAACTAATATGTAATATTGGTGGGATAAATTGATAATCTAAAACAAAATTACCAGAGCTTTGGCGCTTGATGCGGCCTATTGGCATATAAAGAAAACCATCAAGATTGTGCTGTGGTTCTTGGCCTAATTCAAAGATTTTGAACTCTGCACGGCGGCGTAATAAGGTAATTTCAGCAGCCGTTGCATCTGTAAACAAATCATGAGTTTCAGTCAAATGTGAATGATAGCGACTCGATTGGGTATTTTCTTCAAAATTGACGTTTCGTTTATTTGGTTGAACGATTGGTAATGCTAAATAAATTTGCATTTCACCGCGTAAATTTAATGAATCAAGTAGTACAGGCTCAGGTAATAAGTCTTGTGCAGGTGCTTGATAAATCTCGCCATCTTGCCAAATCATTTCAACTTTATTCAAAGCTAATGTGTTGGTACTGAGTTGCGATTCATCAAAAATTAAACTTTGAATACCATAAGCGAACGGTATCGTTGCGCGAACCGTATGGTTTAAACGCTGTTCATGATAAGCATCTTGTAATTGAAAGTGTTGTGGGCGTAAAAATAATCCTTCACCCCATAAAATTTTTTCTGCTTTAAACATTGTTTTTACCAGTCGCTATTCGATTCATTACTTTGTTGCTGAACACCTAACATTTCTTGTACAGCTTCAAGAGGGTTTTCATCCTTAATCACATGAGTTAACCATTCATGCAGTGGCATTTGTGACCATTTAATGGTTTTTTGCAGCATATAACTGACAGGGCTATGCGGCTCATTCACTTGGAAATAGTCAGCAATATCTTGCAAGACTTTCATGGCTTGTTCACGGTTTTCAAGATGATTTTGCACTTGAGGTTTAAATTGCTGTGTATGCTGTTGTTGTATTATTTGCATATCATTCTGCACGGAATTTACAGTGGAAAGTGTCGGGCTTTCAATTGGAGAATTTGATTGAACAGGTTCAGCACTTGATGAATTGATAAAAGCATCTGCTTTATAGATTTTTTTCAAGCTCAAGTGAATCATTTCGATTTGAGAGTCAATACCAGCAAAGCTTGGCGCATCTAACCCCATCAAACCATCAAGAGTCGTTTTTAAGTTTTCCCAATGATTTAAAATATCTAAAAACTGTTGGTAATACTGGTATTGAATTGATTTTGACGTATTGAACAAGGCATGTTCAAACTGTTCCATACCATTAAACGACTCTTCTTGATCATCATCTTCATGGTTAGATTTACGTCTTTGGTTTTGAACATGCAGCAGTCGATCATAGTCGGACAGGGAATACGCTGCCGTACCATGAACGATTGAAACTGATTTAATTAATGTTGGGATTTGATTAATTATCCCTTGTAATAGACCTAGACGTTGATCAAGGTCATCATCCTCAATTTCAGGATGAAGCTGCAGCCAAAAGTCTTGCAAACTTTTTTGTGTAAGTTCAATCCCTTTGGCAATCCCTTCAAAACCATGAATGTGAGTCCACGCTTCAAGCAACCAACCATATAAGCGAATATCTTTAGTTTGTTCGCGAAGTAGATCTGACGATTTTTGGTGCACAAAGCCCCAATCTGCCTGTTTAGGTTCTGCGATCCAGTCGCCTTGATCCAAGAGCGGGTCATCTTGTGTTTTAGCTTTTTTAATTGCATGAAAATCATTTGAAAATGAAAAATCATGACCGCAAGGTAAATCATCCGTAATCGGTTGCAATAAAGCGTCGAGCTCTAAACTCATATTCTACATCGTTCCTAACTTATGCTTCTAAGGTTTTGGTCTTTTTGCTGCTGCGTTTTTTCGCAGGTTTACTTTTAGGATCTAAAACATAAATAATTTCATCGTCTTTGACATCGATTTCAATGATCGATGGAATCTTTTGCTCGCTCATTGCCATGAGTAATTCAGTGGCTAAAGCAGGCAAGACCGTCGCATTTAAAATGTTATCGACATTACGCGCACCACTATCGACCTCAGTACAGCGACTTAATAATAATTCGACTAAATCGTCGGTATAACGTGTTTGCGTACCATATTGTTTTTCAATACGCGCGGTAATTTTGCCTAATTTATGCTGAATAATGCGTACGAGCAGATCATCGTGTAAAGGAAAATACGGCACAATACGCATACGACCTAAAAATGCCGGCTTAAATTGTTTATATAAAGCTGGTTTTAATACATCTAAAAGTTCTTCTGCTGACGGCCATTCTTCTACTGGCTGATTTAAACAGGCCTGCATAATGGCACTAGAGCCTGCATTTGAAGTCAATAAGATCGTAGTATTTTTAAAGTCAATGACACGACCTTCGCCATCTTCCAAAGTACCTTTATCGAATACTTGGTAGAATAGCTCTTGAACATCGCTGTGTGCTTTTTCAATCTCATCGAGTAAAACCACACTATATGGGTTACGGCGAACTGCTTCGGTTAATACGCCGCCTTGGCCATAACCGACATAGCCCGGAGGAGCGCCTTTTAAAGACGAGACGGTATGTGCTTCTTGATACTCAGACATGTTAATGGTGATTAAATGTGACTCACCACCATATAACTCGTTTGCTAACGCGAGTGCAGTTTCGGTTTTACCCACACCACTTGGGCCAACCAGCATGAAAACGCCTTGAGGTTTATTTGGATCTTCCAATTTTGCCTTAGAGGTTTTAATGCCTTGTACCAGTTGATGCAGTGCATAATCTTGACCCATCACACGTTGTTCTAACTGTGCTTCAAGCTTCAAAATTTGCTGAATTTCATCATTCACCATTTTACCAACTGGGATACCGGTCCAGTCTGAAATGATTTCATTAATAATTTGGGCATTTACACGTTCAAAAACCAGCGGCGTTTGACCTTGTAAAGTTGCCAGTTGGTTACGAATATTGCTTAAAGTTTCAATATTTTCTGGTTTTTGCTCGGACTCTTGTTCAAGCGTTTTAATTTGTTGAACAAACTCGAGTTCTTTTTTCCACTGCGTTTCAGTCGACTGAATATCTTGTTCCAGCGTAGATATTTGTGTTTTTACATTTTCAATGCGTTCGTGGTGAATCGGAATATTCTTATGTTCATTTTCAAGAATTGCTAATTCAAGCTTCAAATTATGTAATTGAGCTTGAAGTTGATCCAATTTTACAGGTTGTGCATTTTGAGTTAACGCAACACGCGCAGAAGCCGTATCTAAGACACTAATCGCTTTATCAGGCAATTGACGGCCAGTGATATAACGGTGCGAAACATGGACTGCAGTAACGATAGCTTCATCGTCAATTTGTAAATTGAAATGTTTTGCCATCACGGGAATCATGGCACGCAGCATATCGATTGCGACTTCTTCAGTCGGTTCTTCAACCTGAATTACTTGGAAGCGTCGGCTTAATGCGGCATCTTTTTCAAAATACTGCTTATATTCAGCCCATGTGGTTGCGGCAATGGTTCTTAACTCACCACGTGCAAGCGCCGGTTTTAACAGGTTTGCTGCATCATTTTGACCTGCTTGACCACCCGCACCAATCAACGTGTGTGCTTCATCAATAAATAAAATGATTGGATGTGCAGAGGCTTGAACTTCATGAATAACTTGTTTTAAGCGATTTTCGAATTCACCTTTAACACTGGCACCCGCTTGTAGTAAGCCCATATCTAAAGTATGAATGCTGACATTTTTTAAAGCATCTGGAACTTGGTTGGTTGCAATTTTTAATGCCAGACCTTCAACAACGGCTGTTTTACCAACACCAGGCTCACCCGTTAAAATCGGATTGTTTTGACGACGACGCATCAAAATATCGAGCATTAAGCGGATTTCAAACTCACGACCAATCACAGGATCAATGCCACCATTTTTAGCTTTTTCAGTAAGATTAATGGTGTATTGGTCTAGAGCTGGTGTTTTAACTGGCGTAGTTGCATTCGTTTGTGCTGCTGATTTTTCATCAAGTGTTGCAGTTGCTAAATCTTCATTTTCAATGCTTTTTAGGCAAAGATCTAAAAATTTATGTTTAATCGTATCGATAGGTAATAAATCGAATAGAGAAGAAGCTCTTGCTGCAATTTGGTATAAATCTGGCGCGGTAAGGAGCGCAACAAGTAAATGACCACTACGAATTTGTGGATCTTGTTCAGCAGATGCTAATAACCAAGCTTGTTCAAGTAAGCGCACAATGGATTGGGCAAAAATAGGAGTGCGCGTATTTCCTTTTGGAAGTTGAGCGATACTTTCTTTGAGGTCATCTGCCAAACCGTCTGCAGAAACTTTGTATTTTTCTAAGAGTATTTGAAGGTCATTTTTATTGTTATAGGTTAATAATTCGAGTAAAAAATGTTCAATTTCGATTTCATAATTTTGCTGTGAAATACATGTATTGGCTGACTTTTCGAGTGAAATGCGGGCGTGAGGTGAAAGTTTAGTAATTAAAACTTTTAAATTATTCATAAATAACTCATCAAATTTAGAATCCACAGTACGAAATTTTACAAGTTTGACTGTGATCTCTTTTTTCTTGCTATAAAAATAAAAACTTTAAAATCAACACCTTATATATTATTAGTGTCTTGCTTTAGGCGATATAATACAGACTAAATAAAAAAAGGAAAAAGATTTTTTTATAAAATGAAACAAAAAAAAACAAATCGTCGACAAACTTTGGAGTATTTGGCACATTTTTGTATTGACTCTATGTGCTTATTTTTTGTTAAATCTGCAGCATATTTTTAATTTTGATAAATGAAGAGAAAACCCACGGGAAAATAAGTGGTGATTTCTCCACATAAATTAAGTTTTAGCACGTAGAAATACAGAGGCAATTTTGAATAAATTTAGTGTTTTATTACCTATAATTTTAGCAGCCAGTTTAACACAAACCGTTTTTGCAAAAGATAAAGCGGCATCTGTGAAAAAATCCTGTTTAAAGGATTATCCACTGGCAGTAGGTGATACAGATCCAGAGATTATTGGTTTTTATAATCAGTTATGTGACAAAAAAAATAAGAAAAATGAGAACTTAAAAAATGAAATCTTTGTAGATATTGCCAAAAAATATCAAGCCAATGGTTACAATTTAAAAGCATTGCAAGCGGTCAATCTGCTGCGAGAAAAGAACTATCAGTCGCCTGAACTTACTGATGTCACTTTTTTAGCAGGTATCGCTATTTCTTATAATGCGCTGAATCATATGCGGAGTAATGAAAATCGTACTCTAGATGAACAGACCTATTCTCCTGCCAAAGTGTTGTCGGATAATATTCGTTATATTCAGCCGACGATTGATAAATCTACGTCTGCTGCAGCAGATGTTCGTGAAAAAAGTACAGAATCTTCGAGCAATGTGAAATCTAAACAGACAACACCAGCTAAAAAACGAACCAATACAGCGTCTACCAAGCCTAAACAAACGACTACAGCTGCAAGCAAAAAGAAAACCACCACGACAGCAAAACCGCAGACTACAGCGAAAAAACCTGCTACTGGTGGTTCACCTTTCGATACATTGAAGAATAAATAACAAGGAAAAGCACTCATGGCAAAACGTGAAAGTGTACAGAAAAAACTTCAACGAATTCGTCCTCCTCGTGTTCAATTGACTTACGATGTTGAAGTTGGCGACGGTAAAGAAATTAAAGAATTACCATTCGTTGTAGGGGTGTTAGGTGATTTCTCAGCGGCATCTGAAGTAGAGAAAACCAAATTAAAAGACAAGAAATTCATTAATGTTGATTTAGATAATATTGATGAGGTAATGGAGTCTTTAGCGCCACGTGCTAATTTTCAAGTTGAGAATACCTTGACTGAAGACGGTGGAAAAATGTCGGTAGATCTTACATTTAAGAGCATGGCCGATTTCACTCCAGAGCAAGTTGTACAACAGGTTGATCCATTACAAAAGTTAGTTGCTGCACGTGAGCGTCTGTCTGACTTGCGTAATAAAATTTCAAATAATGAACGCTTAGAAGATTTACTGGATGAAGTGTTACATAACACTGATCAAATTCGTAAGTTGAGCGTGGAGGCAGAAAATGAGTAATTTTAATACTGCAACTGCTGCAAACCTTGAAGCAACCGAAGAATATTCACTTTTAGATTCAATTGTCGAACAAAGTCGTATCGCGCGTACAGATCAAGAACATGATCGTGCAAAAAGTTTGATTGGTGAACTTGCCAAAGAAGTCATGGCAGGTACCATCACCGTTTCGGACAATATGACTTTATCAATTGATAAGCGTATTGCTGAAATTGATGCGTTGATTTCATCTCAGTTAAGTAAAATCATGCACCATGCTGAATTTCAAAAAATTGAATCGACATGGCGTGGTTTGTATTATTTCTGCCAAGAAACACCTTCAAACTCTTTAACAAAAATTCGTATGTTAAATACGACGAAAAAAGAATTGATTAAAGATTTCCAAGGTGCGACCGATTTTGACCAAAGCACATTGTTCAAAAAAATCTATGAAGAAGAATATGGATCATTCGGTGGTGCACCTTATGCAACACTGATTGGTGATTTTGAGTTTGACCGTACACCTTCTGATATGTATTTGCTTGAGCAAATTTCACATGTCGCGGCGGCTGCACACGCACCGTTTATTTCGGCTGCAAGCCCAAATATGTTGGGACTAGAGTCTTTTACTGATATTGATCGTCCGCGTGATGTATCTAAAATCTTTGAAACAGCAGAATATGTACAATGGCGTTCATTCCGTGAAAGTGACGATGCACGTTATGTTGCGTTGACAATGCCACGTGTATTGGGTCGTTTGCCATATGATCCAAAAGAAGGCATTGCCACTGAAGGATTTAACTTCGTTGAAGAAGTTTCAGGTGAAAATCATAATGAATATTTATGGATGAACGCGGCTTATGCCTTTGGTACGCGTTTAACCAATGCTTTTGATATGCATGGTTGGTGTGCTGCGATTCGTGGTGTAGAAGGTGGTGGTTTAGTTGAAGGCTTGCCTGTCCATACGTTCAAAACCAATGATGGCGAAGTGGTCTTTAAATGTCCAACTGAAATTGCCATTACTGACCGTCGTGAAAAAGAACTGAGTGACCTTGGTTTTATTCCGTTGGTACACTGCAAAAATACGGATTATGCAGCATTTTTCGGTGCGCAATCGACGCAAAAACCTAAAAAATATGATAGCGATACAGCAAATGCCAACTCTGCATTGTCTAGCCAGATCCAATACATCATGGCAGTTTCACGTATTGCACATTATTTAAAAGCAATGATGCGTGACAAAGTGGGTAGTTTTGCATCAGCGGGTAATGTTGAGACCTTCTTAAATGAATGGTTATCGCAATATGTATTACTTGATGATGGTGCATCTCAAGAAGCTAAAGCTCAGTATCCATTGCGTGAAGCTTCTGTAAAAGTTGTAGAAAATCCAGCTTTGCCTGGTCACTACAAATCTGTGGTTTTCTTAAGACCACATTTCCAGTTGGATGAGTTGTCTGTTTCATTACGACTTGTGACCGAGTTACCTCAGTCCTCAAATTAATTTGGGTCAACACTATAATAACTTTAAATAAATAGGTATTCAGAACAATGAAAGATATATACATTCAATTTCGTGGTAAGTACAAAGTAGACGGCGAATCTCGTGATGCAGAGCACAAGAGTTGGTTAGAAGTAAACTCTTGGACGCATAACATCCGTCAACCTAAATCTGCGACTTCTTCAAGCGTGGGTGGTCACACTGCAGAACGTGTAGAACATTCTGATATGGTTTTTGTTAAAGATTTAGACGCGACAAGCCCTAAACTTTGGGAAGCATGTTCAGCAGGTTATACATTTGATGAAGTTCAAATTGATTTCTACCGTGCGAATGGCGATAAACGTATTAAATATCTTCAAATCAAACTGAAACATGTGTTGGTTTCTAGTGTGACTCCAACTGTAAATGATGAAGGTGTTCCGCACGAATCATTTGGTTTGAAATATGCTGCAGTAGAGTGGACATATAACCAACAAGATATTAACGGTACTGCGAAAGGTGCTGTTACTAAGAAGTGGTCATTATCTAACAACACTGCTTCATACGCAGCGTAATAGATGGATTCAGATAGAGGCTAACTTGGGTAGCCTCTATTTTCATTTTTTTAAATATTTATAAGAAGATATGAATCTCGATCAGCTTTATCCTTACGGTTTTAGAACGACATTATTTGACCGCTTATTACCAGCAGATGCTCAGCAGACTCAAGGTCTGTCTTTGCAAGAACTTCGTGAATCTGTTGCTTCCGATTTAGAGGATCTTCTCAATAGTCGGGTGGCAAAGTTAGATGAACTGATTGATGACTTTCCATTAGCAAAAAAGTCTATTTTGCAATTTGGCATTATCGATTTTGTGGGCTTATCGACAGCAAATCCATCGGATCGCGACAAAATTTGCCAGTCAATTGAGCAATCGATTGCTGCACATGAACCGCGTTTAAAACAGATTCGAGTCGAAATGCTCATGGATGGCCATAATATGGGGGCACTATGTTTAAGTATTCAGGCATATTTAAATATTCATCCTTTATACGAACCAGTTATTTTTGATGCCTTATTAAAACCAACAACACAACAATATGTTATTTCTCCAAGAGCTTAATGAAGTGGGTTATCTGTGATTGAAGAGCTGTTACCGTATTACGAAAAACAACTACAGGAATTTGGACAACAATCCCGTGAGTTTGCCAGTAAATACCCCAAAATCGCCCAGCGTTTGTCTTTAAACCAAGAACAAATAGATGACCCGCATATTGAGCGTTTAATTCAAGCCTTTTCTTTAATTTCTGCACGGATTGATAAAAAACTTGCAGATAGTTATGACGTTTTTACTCGATCAATTTTTGAGGTGATGTTTCCTCAATATTTAAAACCATTTCCTGCATGTTCTGTGGTGAGCTTCGAAGATATAAATAAAATTAAGCAATTAACAGATCGACACGTTATTCCAAAGGCGACCAGTCTAAAAGCCAAAAGTACGCGTGGTGTTCAATGTGAATATCAGACGGTACAAGAAGTCACTTTATTACCGATTCAATTAAAACAGCTCAATTTCAAAACTCATCCATCGGCACATATGCATTTAAATCAAAATGCCACATTGAGCTTAGGATTTGAAATTTTTTCGAATAAGCACGATTTACTCAAAAATGAAACTTTGCCGATATTTTTAGACGCTATTTCTAATTTTCCTTTACAGGTTTTAGATAGTATTTTTAAATCGACTACGAGTTTTTCGATTCGTGTGGGGCAGCACATTTTTGATATTGCCAATCCATTTGAAATTATGGGCTTTGATGAAATTCAAAGTGTTCTACCTATCGATCAACATACGCATCATGCATATCGTTTATTGATGGAATATTTTTGTGTTCCTGAAAAATTCAATTTTTTAAATCTAAATTTAGATTTCATTAAGTTTTTAAGTTTAGAACATAGTGAATTTGATGTTCAAATGCACTTTAAACTCAATTTAAATGATCAAGCAGCGATTCGAAATTATTCAGAATTAAATGCGGCAAATTTTAAATTGTTTGCTACACCAATTGTTAATCTTTTCAATAAACAAGCAGAGCCGCAAAAGATTAATCATAAGCGAATGGAATATCCATTGGTGACAGACGCACATCATCCTGAATATTTTCAAGCCTATAGCATTTTAAAAATGAACATGGTGCGTGAAAAAAGTAACCAAGATGAAGTGTATTATCCTGTACTGCCTTTTTTTGCAATGAGTCATTATCATCAAGATAAAATTCAGTTTTTTTATAGTTTAAATCCGCAGCAGATGAAGAATAAACATCAGGAATTAAACTATTCAATCATATCTCGTGCTTTAGATCCGCATAGCACTCAGTCTGATTTTATTAGTACGGAACTACTATGTAGTAATCGTGAGTTACCTTACGAAAGTTATAATAAAGATCAGAATGCATTAACACTGAATGATAGTAATTTGGCACGTCGTGCTCTGATGCTCAAACGTCCGTCGATTCCATATTATTTTGAACAAAATAAACAAGAACAGTGGCGAGTGATTTCACATTTATCTTTGAATAATATGTCTTTAATGAAAGGCGATGCGGTCTCTCATATTAAAGAACTTTTGGAATTGTATAATTTACCTAAATCAAAAGAAAACCAAATTATTATCGACTCCATAAAAAATATTCAGTTTTCTACCACGCAGAAACTTGTGGATAGTAAACCATTTCCATTATTTGTCAGAGGCTTAAAAGTACAGCTCGATATCGATGCGGATATATTTAGAGGGCATAGCCTGTATATATTTAGTCAATTGCTAGCCCATATCTTTAATTTAAAAGTCAATATGAACAGCTTTGTCGATGTCTCGGTTTTTGATGCAAATAGTCAACAGGAGTTATACCAATGCGTGCAGAACGTTGGTGGCAAGAAAGCTCTGTAATTGACGGACTTTTCCAAGAACCGAAAGCCTACGAGTTTGTTCAAGCCACTCGTTTGTTAAGACATGCACCTTATGGAGCAGCTCAAGTCCATTGGGCAAATGACTTTGAGTTTAATAGTTCACTTAATCTGAACTTCCCGAATACTGAAATTGAAAGTTTAGAGTTCAATGATGAAAAAGTTGAACTGACAAATTTAATGGTGGGTTTAACGGGTATTCAAGGTGCATTACCTTATAGTTATACCAATAAGATTAAGCTCAGCGGGCGACATCAGCGACACGAAACACAAAAGTTTTTAGGGCTGTTTAATCATAAATTAACAGCACATTATGTTGATGCCAGTTTAAATTATCATTTACCTATTCGTTATGAAATCGAGCAGGATAATCACTATCTTGATATTTTACATGCATTAAATGGTTATATCCGTAGCCAGCATGATCAGCCTGATTTAGATGATTATTTTGCAGAGTTTTCAGGTTTAATGCAGGGACAAAACAATACAGCGTATGCATTAAAAACCATGCTGAACTGTATCTTTAAGCAGAATTTTGATATTCGAGAATTTATCCCTGAAACTTTTGTATTTGAAGAAGATCAGAGAACATGTTTAGGTGGATCTCAGCCGAGTTTATTGGGACTAAATACATTTTGTGGTGAAAAGATTCAACAGATTGACGAAAAAATTGAAATCGTGATTGGACCTTTAAATCATGAAGATTATTTAACATTTTTACCGAATCAGTCACGCAGCTTAAAATTAAAACAAATGATTCAAACTTGGTGCAGTCCAACATTAATGGTGGATGTGCGCTTAATTTTACAAAAAGAAGAAATAAAACCGGTGTGTTTAAATTCTTTGAGCGGAATTGGTTTAGCTCAGGGAGCATTTTTACAGCCGAATAAACAGGTCGATAATACAGAAACCTGTTATGCCTTAATGGGGAATTTATAATAATGCTGAAATTAATAATTGGTACCTTTAGTACGCTTTTTGTTTTGTGTACTGCTTTCGTGATTTTTTACTGGCGAGATACAGGCTATGACCCGACAGCTTTTGATCTGGTCACCTATTTTCTACTTCTTCCTGTCGCTTTATGTGCAATTATTTTGTCGCCTTATTTGATTTATAAGGGCATTCAACATCAAAAAGAAAAAAAACTTGAAGCTGAAAAACGTGCAGAAGAACAAGCTGAGCAACAACAACTTGATGCCATTGAACAAGCAAAACCGAAGCCTATTGATGTACAGCAATTTCGTTTAAATGTTTATTCTTCAGCGGCTTGGCATAGTTTTGGTGAAAATGAACAAATCATCCAAGATATTCAACAATTTAAAAGTCCTGAACTCGATGATAAATTATTCAATGCATACGGTTTGCCTGTTCTTTCATTTCGAATCAAAGATTTAGATGAACTCACTAATGAAGAAGCAGATGATGAATATAGTGCCATCACCATGCGTGAAAAACGAATCCAGTCACTTATTCAGCAACAACTAGAGCAACACGTTGAAAGTCTATTTTTAATTGCTGAGCATCTGAAGCAATCAGCACTCTTTTATGATAGTGAATTGGCATATCAGTACCGTATGCATCCGGGTTGGGTGGATCCAGATTATACGCAAGATGAATATCCAGAACATTTGGCGAACAATGCACAGCAAGTTTCACGTTTAAATCGTTTAAATGTCCATATTTTGCTTGCTGATAATTTGATTCATCAATGGAATGATGATTATGCCCAGATTATTCAGCAGTATCTTTCTGACGGATTTTCGATCATTCCCGAACAAATTCATATCGAGCCACATTTTATCGGCACTCAAGTCGCTTATTCAGAATGGTTAAGCATTTTAGAGATGATTTCAAAACAAAAGTTTGAAGTCAGTTTGATTCTGAATGCTGACTCTGAAATCGACCAAGAATGGATTGATGAAAAGATGTGGTTACAAGAAAAATACATTGCTGCAGAGTTTGCATCGAGTTGGTGTTTGGCTGCTTCAGACGTTCAAGTTCGAGGTTTAACTCCAAATAAAGTGCTACAAGTGGTGGCACATGAGCCTGAGTTGAAACGTCATTTAGAGCTTAAAGCACTGAATAATTTAGATCAGTATGATCAAGAACAACCCTTTTTATTGATGTTAGATGATGCAACGGATATGAAAGTGGTGAAAAAATTACAGTATAAATTTAATGAAACCGCGATTGAAACCTATCATTTTTTATATACAAAACAGAATCTTGGAAATACCCAGCAATTGGCAAAAATTTTTGGATTCATGTTGGGTATGCACTTGCCAGAAGAGTTAACTGCCATGATTTATAGCACAGACCAAGAATCGACATTTGCTTTTATTCAAGCATTTTCAGTAGAAGATGAACTTGAACAAGAAACTGTTTAATTAGAATTAAGACGAAATTGAGAACATTGTGAACACACTATTTTATACGATCCTCGGTTATGTTTGGCAGTACGTCACCAATCCTAAAGCGATGGTGGCTTTGTCATTTTTTGTGGCCATTGTGGCTATGCATAATTCGATTCCGCAAAAGACTTTTTACATTGTGGTTGCTGTTTATATTCTCGGATTAATTCTGTGGGGTATTTATGAATTAGTGCAGCATTATCGTCATAAACAGCAAGGCGAAGAGCTTGCTGAGGCGATTGCCAAAGATAATGAAGCTGAATACGGTAAACAAAAGAATAAAGAAGAACTTGCGCTGATCAATCAGCAAATGAAAGACTCGATTCAACTTATCCGTAAATCAAAACTTGGCGATAAAAAGGGTAATGCAGCGCTATATGAATTACCTTGGTACATGGTGATTGGTAACCCAGCAGCGGGTAAAAGTTCAGCGATTTATAATTCTGGTCTTAGATTTCCATTTGAAGAAACTCATCAGAAAATGGTGTCGGCAGGTTTAAGTGGTACTCGTAACTGCGATTGGTTTTTCTCTACAGATGGTGTGTTACTCGATACCGCAGGTCGATATTCAGTTTATGCCGAAGACCATTCTGAATGGTTAGGCTTTTTAAATATTCTAAAGAAAAACCGTTCTAAAGCGCCGATTAACGGTTTAATCGTAATTGTTTCTGTGGCTGAGCTTGTCAGTCAAAGCCCTGAAAAATCAATCAAATTAGCCAAAAACTTACGCGCACGTATACAGGATTTGACTGAACGTTTAGAAATTTTTGCGCCAGTGTATATCGTTTTTTCAAAAATGGATTTGATTGTCGGCTTTACTGAATTTTTTGATTGTTATGATAAGGATGAATTTGATCAAGTTTGGGGTGCAACACTGCCTTATGATCCAGACTCATCCGAACATGCTGTTGAGATGTTCGAAAAGCATTATTCAATTTTATACGATGGTTTGAAGAGCGTCAGTACAACGCACTTGAGTCGTCGTCATTCGCAAAATATTTCTCCAAGTGTAATGACATTTCCGCTTGAGTTTAAAAGTTTAAAGCCAGTGTTAAAAACGTTTATTGGTACGTTGTTTCAAGACAACCCTTATCAGTTTAAACCGGTATTCCGTGGTTTCTATTTCACCAGTGCGTTGCAAGAAGGTGTGATTGAAAGTCCAATGACCGAACAAATTGCTGAAGATTTTCATTTGGTGAAAAGTACGGATAGTGAGTTTGGCATTCCGACAAATTCTGTTTCGCAAGATCATGGTTATTTCTTAAAAGGACTCTTTTCAACCGTCATTTTAAAAGATAAAAATCTGGTTAAACAACATATCAATCCTGCACGTAAGCGTCAGCGTTTTATGGCATTTATTGCTGCATTATTATTGGTTGCTGTGGTGCTTGGATTATGGGTTTGGTCGTATCGTAATAACCAACAACTCGTGGCTGAAGTTCAGGCAGACCTAGACAAAGTTGTACAAATGGAAAGCCGTAGCGGAAGTGAGCTTTCGACTCAATTGGATGCATTGCTGATATTACAAGGGCATTTACAGCAGCTCGATCATTTTGATGAAGATCGTCCTTTGAAATATAGCTTTGGTTTATACCAAGGGAATAAAATTCGTGAAAAACTCAAAGTTGAGTATTTACGAGGTATTCAACAAATTGTATTGGCACCATCTCAGCAAAATATGGCGCAGTACTTACAGCGCGTTAAAGCCAATGAAGCGACGTTGAAAGAAAATCACGTCAATGTGCAAATCACTCAAGCTGTGAAATCAAATCAGCCCTATTTAGAACCATCGGATACTAATCCTCAGGATGCCTACAATGCACTGAAGGCGTATTTGATGATGAGCAATCATAAATATATGGAATCGAGCCATTTGAGTGACCAAGTTACTCGTTTCTGGCGTTCATGGTTAGATTCAAATCGTGGTCAAATGCCACGTGGGGAAATGATTCAAAAAGCAGAACAAGTTTTATCTTATGCGATGACTTTAGCTGCTGATCCTGCGTTCCCGCAAATGGAATCTGATCCTTTATTGGTTGATCAAACACGTCAATTATTGACGGCTGTTACCATGGGTATTCCTGCACGCGACCGCGTTTATAATGAAATTAAAATGCGTGGTTCGGTACGTTTCCCTGCAGTAACTGTGAAGCAAATTTTAGGTGAAACAGGCCAAAATAGCATGTTGGGTAGTTATGCCTTGCCGGGTATCTTTACTTACCAAGCTTGGAATGATTATGTAAAAGATGCAATTAACCAAGCTGCGAATAATCCGACGGATACTCAAGATTGGGTACTCAATACCAATCGCTCTGATGACCTGACGTTTAGTGGTAGTCCAGACCAGATCAGTAAACAGTTAACCGAACTTTATAAGCAGGAATATATCGCTGAATGGCGTAAATTCTTAAATGCAGTACATTATGGCAAGGGTGCTGATGTTGCTCAGCAGTCACGTTTTATCGATATTTTAGGTGAACCTGAAAATTCGCCAATTCGTAAAGTGGTCGACCGTATAGCGAAAGAAACCAGCTGGGATAATCCAATTGTTCAAGCAGAACTGGCTGCACCTCAGAAAGGCTTTATTGCGTGGTTTAAACGTAAAGTTCTCAGCCGTGATGATGCGCAGCAGGCACAGCAAGTTGCTTCTAAAGCCGGTCAAGGTGTTATCGCAAAAGAGTTTGATGTGTTCTATCAACTGGTTCGTAAACGTGATGATCAGCAAAACAAATCTATTTTAGATGAATACATGTTGTCTTTGAGTCAAGTGCGCAGTAAGTTCAATGACTTGAAGAGTGGCGGTGATATGGGGCCTGCAAGCATGACATTGGTGAAACAAACCATCAATGATCAAAGCTCTGTCTTTAATAGCACGCAAAAATTTGTGGATGAAAAAATGTCTGTGGGTCTGAATGAATTAGATCAGCAGTTGATTCAAAAACTCTTTATGCAGCCAGTGACCCAGTCATTTGAAGTATTACTGATCCCAGCTCAAAACGAAATTAATAAGTTGTGGGCAATGCAGGCGTATCAACCTTTTACAACCAATCTTGCACCTAAATATCCATTTAACAGTAATGCCACTTTACAAGCGACCAGTAATGAAATTAGCCAAATTTTTGGTGAAAACGGAAGTATCGCGCGCTTTGTAAAAGAATATTTAGATCCATTGGTGATTCGTCGTGGCTATACCTTAACCACGAAAACATGGAAAGATTTGGGTATTGGTTTAAATCCACAATTTGTGGCAAATTTCCAACGCTATGTAGCGCCAAGTAATGGCGTTGCTACAGGGGAATTGAGTCAAGCAGCACCTGCAGCAACTAATCAATCGAACTTCCAGTTCTTCCCATTAGAAAATACGCAGTTACTCTCATATACCATTGATATTGATGGTCAACGTATGGTGTATGAAAACGGTGTTCAGCAATGGGTGAACTTCGTTTGGCCAAATAAAGGGGCAATTCCGGGTGCACGTATTACCGCGATTGACTTGGATGGTCAAACGCATACGATTTTTGATGAGCCGGGTGAATATGGTATTAACCGATTGGTTGAAGGCGCTCAGCGTACACAAAATGGTAATTCATTTGAAATGGTATGGCGTAGCAAACAAAATCCAAAAGTGTTTGTAAAAGTGAACTTCCGTTTAATCAGTGGTAACGCATCTGGCCCAACTACAGGTTCAGGCTATTCAGGTATGACTCTCGTTGATCAAGTGGTGACGAATAAAGGTGTTCGTGTCGTCGCAGCGCAAACGATGCCTGCAGGACAAGCGCCTGTAGCGCCGCCCGCGACTTCACCGATGAGTGTTGTACAAGGAACAGCAACACCATGATGATGAATTTAAAAATAGGAGCGGGAGCGCTGGCATTCGTGCAAAAGAACAAGGAGTGTGACGATGTATGAAGTGAGAACAACACCGCTGTATTATGGAAAATGTCCAGCTCGTGGTGACTTCTTAAAGAGCCGTGAACAATATTCACTGATCCAGTTAATTGATCAGTGGATCACGGAGGCGCTTGAATTCGCTATGCGTTCAGACAATTTTAATGCAGCGTATAACTCACTGCCTTCATTAGATTTCTTTATTGCCAGTCCAAAAGATAAGCGTTTTTTGGTTGCCAATTTGATTAGTAGTGAAGACAGTTCAAAGCGTCAATTTCCAATGGTGCTGGCTCATTTGCTAGAAATTGATGATCCTTTCGATAATATTTTGTATGCACCATATCGTTATAAACAGACCTTAATTGACTTATATCAGCGTAACCGAGTGATGCGTTCAATTCGCGATCCCGATATTTTGCTCGATAAATTAGGTAAATTGAATAACGAAATCCAAGTGTTCGGAACAGAGGAAACCTCTTCTTTTTATGAGCACCATACGTTGCATTCATTTGCACGTTTATTGAATTTTACGCCTTATCAGTTGGCGCAAAGCATGATTGGTCTCGGTTTGCTGCTACAACCGATTATTCATCAGGGTACGTCTCGGTTGAATAAAGTGTTGATCTTACCGATCAATAATATTAGTTACTGCTATGAAATTGCGGCTTTTTGGGTCAACCTGATTAGTCGTTTTGTCGAAAACCAAGATGCTGAGTTACTCATTGGCATCCTACACAGTGATTCACCTGTTTTACTATTTGGTTTTCAAGGTGCTGATATTACTGCACTCAATGATGTTTTTACCCAAAATATGCAAAGTGATCATTGGGTTTCCTTGATTGATGCCAGTTGGATTGATCCTTATCTTGAACAAAATGCAGGCTTAGCCGTATTGGAACAGTCTTTGAGTGAGCGTCAGATCAGCCTTATTCATGGCATTAAACTTTTTAGACAGACTTTTATAGAAGAATAATGATGCAAAGAATCTTACCAATGTTGCCCAAATTTCTTGCGAGTGTGTGCATTTTAGGTTGTTCGACTTTGCTTTGGGCAGAGCCTATTGTGATTGAAGGCGCTGTACCGAATGAAGCAACCAAGCAAGAAATATTAAATAAAGCCTATTTGACCTATGGTCAGGCAAATGTGGTTGATAAAATTCAGGTTCGAGCGGTTACTGCACCCAATGGTTGGAGCAATAGCGTAAGCCAAATGATTAATGATGACTTAAAAAAAGTAAAACAGGGAAAACTCTCTGTTCGCGGAACGCAAGTCGATTTAAGTGGCAAGATGTCGAATCAAAACGATATCCAACCCACGACCACCAAGTTTCAGTCTTTGGTCACAGCACCTTTTCGTTTCAATGCACAGCTTTCTGTCAATCAGGCTGAACAGGCAATTATTAATGCGGCTTTACGTAATCGTATTATTGAATTTGAATCGGGCAGTGCTATTTTAGCGCCATCTGGGGTACAGATCTTAGATGAAATGGTTATCGCACTGAATCGCGTCGGTGGGAAAAAAGTACGAATTATTGGTCACACAGACAGCTCAGGGAATCCTGAGAAAAACTTAAGTTTAAGCCAAGATCGTGCTAATGCAGTTAAAAACTACCTGATTTCAAAAAATATTGCGGCGGCGAACTTAAGTACTGAAGGGATGGGCTCAAATAAGCCTGTAGCAGACAATGCTACGCCTGAAGGTCGTAAGAAAAACCGTCGTATTGAGTTTGAAGTGCTGTAACTATTTCAACTTAACTACAACGGCTAATGCGTCGAACCCAGTGTATCTAGACTGGGTTTTTTTTATGCCAATTGATTCAGTCAATTATTTGATAACTGAAATCGACATTTTTTAAAGCAACAGAGCGGAAACAAAATAGGAACATATTTTGAATTGGGATGATGCTATTAATTTTTGCATTATATACCACTAAAGCATTCATATTTTGAGCAATAAAACAGTGGATTCTAAAATCAATTAAGGTTAAAACATAAGAATCAGTTTTGGATATGCGTTTCATATCTACTGCTTTAACCTTGTCGATAAAGAACAATCACTTTTGACATGGTGCAAAGTTTTAAAAAATCTGCAGGACAGTGTGGAAAAACAACAACTCAATATGGATGAATGTGGGAGCAAAGAATGCTTGGTAATATGATGTTTAAACCGCTTTTGATTAGTAGCATGATTGAACATGCGGGTCGCTATCATGCGGATAGTTTAGTCATTTCAAAAAATACAGACACGACGATTACGAAAACCACTTGGGGTGATGTTCATAAAAATTCAAAACGATTTGCCAATGTTCTTGCTTCGCTCGGTTTAAATTTAGGGGATCGTGTTGCAACGATCGCTTGGAATAACCATCGTCACTTAGAATCTTGGTACGCTATTTCAGGTAGCGGCTATGTTTGTCACACCATTAATCCGCGTTTATTTCCAGAACAATTAATTTTTATCATCAATGATGCCGCAGACCGCGTGATGTTATTTGATAAAACCTTTTTGCCTTTAATCAAAGCAGTAAAACCACTATTAAAATCTGTTGAGCACTTTATTTGTTTGGATGCACCAGATGCAGTGATTGTCGAAGCGGTGCCAGATGTGAAGTTTTATGATGAACTCATCGCGGGGCAATCTGCAGATTATACATGGCCAGAATTAGATGAATTATCGGCTAGTTCTTTATGTTATACCTCGGGTACCACAGGCAATCCGAAAGGTGTGTTGTATAGCCATCGTTCAACAGTCTTACACAGTTATGCGATTTGTATGCCGGATTCATTAAATATCTCAGCGCGAGATATTATGATGCCTGTTGTGCCGATGTTCCATGTCAATGCATGGGGTACGCCATATGCTGCGGCTATGGTAGGTTGCACTTTAGTGCTACCAGGCCCAGGTTTAGATGGTGCGAGCCTGACGCAAATGATTGATGATTATAAAGTATCCGTTGCATTGGGTGTTCCAACGATTTGGCAGGGTTTAATCAATGCTGCGCAACAAGTGGGTAGTCAGCTTGAAAGTTTAGTGCGTAATGTGGTTGGTGGATCTGCTTGCCCACCTGCGATGTTGAAAGTGTTTAAAGAACAATTTAACTGCGAAACGATTCATGCTTGGGGAATGACCGAAACCAGTCCATTAGGTTCTTCAAACCAGTTTAAAGCCAAACATTTATTATTATCTGAAGAAGAACAATTACAAGTACGATTGTCACAAGGTCGTCCACCATTTGGGGTCGATTTACGTATTACCGATGAAGAAAACGGGACACACGAAGTTGCACGTGATGGTGAAACGACGGGTAATTTACAGATCCAAGGGCATTGGATTATTGGCAATTACTTTGGCAAAACAGAGTCTGCATTAACCTCAGATGGTTGGTTTGATACCGGGGATATTGCAACCCTGAACGAAGACGGTTTCTTAAAAATTAGTGACCGTTCAAAAGATTTGATCAAATCGGGCGGTGAATGGATTTCTTCTGTTGAGTTAGAAAATTTAGCTATGGGACATCCTAAAATTGCAATGGCGGCAGTGATTGCAGCGACCCATCCGAAATGGGATGAGCGTCCTGTATTGATTGCAATTAAAAAGCCAGATGTCGATTTATCTGATACAGAAATTTTGGATTATTATGCAGATAAAGTTGCTAAATGGCAGGTACCAGATAAAGTGATTTTTGTGGATGCTATTCCTTTGAGCGGAACAGGTAAAATGCTGAAAAAAGATCTACGTGAGCAATTTGGTGCTGTACTACTTGAAAGCTAACTTAATATAAGTCACTAACTAAATGTTAGTAAGGAGCAAAACGCAAAGGTAACATGCCTTTGCGTTTTTTTTTATAAAAACTTAAATTTTGATAAATACCATATTCTTAATATGAGGTTTTTAAATAAATTTTTTTCAATAAATCCATAACCAAGTTCAATGAATAATCTAGCCGTGTTGGGTCGCATTCAATTCAATAAAAGCGTAAATTGATGAGGCATCCACCGTTAAACCACCTTTCTTATGTTTCCAGTTTGGATCTTATTCACTTTAATGGCTGCTTTTATGCAGTCATGGCGCAATGCATTTCAAAAACAACTCAGTACCACTGTTGATGTGTATGGTGTCACCCTTGCACGGTTTATTTTTGGGCTCCCATTTGCCTGCATTTATTTATTTGTGCTGTACCAACAACAGCCTGTGACTCAGGTGACCACATTTACACCTATGTTTTGGATCTATGTGGTGATTGCAGGACTAAGTCAAATTTTAGCGACGATTTTAATGGTCTTGCTTTTTAAGCAAAAGAATTATGCCATCGGCGTCGGTTTAGCGAAAAGTGAAGCCATCTTTGCGGCCATAGTGGGGGTGATTTTCTTAAGTGAACATTTAAGTTTATTTGGTTGGATTGGTGTTTTGGTTGGTGGCATAGCCGTTTTTCTTTTAAGCAAAGGTTCCCAACGACAAAAGTTATCTTTGCCAACTTTATGCATCGGTGTAGGGAGTGGATTAAGTTTTGCTATTACCTCTTTATTGGTTCGTGAAGCCAGTTTAGAGCTAAGTGATTTACCGACTTTGTATCGTGCGGCGTGGGTATTGTTGAGTGTAATTGGCTTTCAATGTGTGATTATGCTGCTGTACCTCAGTCTATTTAGCCGCAAAACGCTCATTGCCATGTGGGATAGAGTCGGTCTGACCTTTCGCGTTAGTGTCTGTAGCTTTCTAGCATCCTTGGGCTGGTTTACTGCTATGAGTATGCAAACGGTTGCGATTGTCAAAACCCTAGGTCAAATCGAAATATTATTTAGCCTCTTAATCTCTGCCTATTTCTTTAAGGAAAAACTCGCAAGAACTGATCATTGGGGTTTAGCCCTAGTGGTGATTGCGGCGATTATGGTGATTTGGGCTTAATGTGTGCTTTAAACAGACATGAAGGTAAAAAAGTCCGAATTTAAGTCAGATTTTCGAATATTTTTTTTAATTAAAAGATGAGAAATATTTGATGTCCACTAGCATATTTATCATGGAATTGTTTATGATTTAAAGTATGACTAAACTTTGAACATGATTGAAAATTCTCAAGTTGTTCAATTTATATGTTTTTTTCAAATTTTAGCGTTAAATTTTTATATTATTTTTTATTTATATTGCCAAAATAAACAATGTATTGATGGGAGGGCTTAAATTTGGAAATACTCATACAAACATTATCCTTCCCAGCGTTGTTAACTATTTTAGCTTCGGCTTTAGGCTGTGGATTGCTCATCGGTTTGGAGCGTCAACGTAACAACAATTTGGACAGTGAACAGAGCTTTGCCGGTTTACGCTCATTTACCATTTGTGCGCTGTTTGGAGCATTGTGTTTTTTAATCCATTTAGCTGTTGGTGTAATCGGTGCAATTGTCGTCAGTATGTTTAGCTATTATGGATTAAGCCAGCAAAAACAAGATATTGGCACAACCACAGAACTAGCTTTTGTTATGACCTATTTAATCGGCGCTGCTTGTGTATTTAATATTCCATTGGCTGCGTGTTTGGCTGTGGTGTTGACCCTCATATTAGTTGGAAAAAAAGGCTTACATCATTTTGCAGCACATTGGATCAAAGACTATGAGTTAAGAGATGGTGTATTTTTACTGGCATTGATCCTAATTGCCTTACCGTTAACGCCGAATCAGGCCTATTGGGGTTCTGTATTAAATCCCTATGTGATTTTAAAATTACTGATATTGATCTTGGTGGTGCAGTCATTAGCGCACATCGCCAAGCGGCTTCTATCTTCTGATAAAGCGATTATCTTATCGGCCTTGGCATCAGGTTTTGTGTCGAGCACAGCAACAATCGCAAGCTTAGGTATGGAAGTACGAGCAGGAAAAGCCAGTGCCAAAAGTAATGCAGGGGCAGGACTTATTTCATGTGTTGCGACATTGGTTCAACTTTTGATCATTGTCCTTGGGGTGAGTTTTGCTTGGTTTAAAATATTAGTTATACCAAGTATCGTCGGCATCTTGATATTGGTCCTTGCTGCGTTATATCTGATTTATGGCTCATCTCAAGTTCAGCATAATAAAGAGTCAGAACCTGAAATGCTTCGTGTAGAGGCGAATGAAACAGTGCCGTTAGAAAATACTGATAGTCGAATGTTTAGCTTAAAACAGGCGGCAATCATTGCCATCACGCTTACTTTGATCCAAGCACTTGTTTATGGATTAAATCTCGCTTTAGGTGATAAAGGCTTAATTTTAGGGACATTATTAGCATCACTCTTTGAAGTCCATGCAGCTATGGCAACCGTTGTGATGCAAGGTAATATCGATAATTTGACACTGGTCTATGCTGTGGTGATTGGATTATCAGCCCATGCAATTTCAAAATGTGTGAATGCATTTCTCACAGGTGGCTGGAAATATTTTCTATATTTTGCACCAATACAGTTACTTCATATGCTGTGCCTAATCGCGGTTTTGTTATTCAGTTTAAGATAATCAGAGGCAATTAACTGCGCCATATTATTCATGGCGCAATTGCATTAATTTGGCTTTTATTTGTGGCCAGCTGGTTGAAATCCAACATACAAGCGAACCTAACGTCACCAAAATGGCACCATGCCAAAAACTTAAACTCAGTGGTGTCTGTAAAATAAACATTGAAATTAATGAAGAAAAAATCGGACTAAAATACGATAAGGTCACCAATATCGTAATATTGCCTCTAATAATACCTACATTCCACGCTGCATAGCCCAATGCGGTCACGATGGACACGATTAACATATACTTACCAGTATGTAAGTCTACGGCAGGCATTCGCGGGATACTGTGAAATATCAACATTTTTAGCCATAGCACAATGGTGATCACGACGAAAAAGAATGAAATAGGGTTATGTCCATGACTGTATTTACGGGTAATCACACAGTAGAGTGACCATAAACTCGCGCCCATAAAAGCAAGAAAATAGCTTAATGTATTGGACTGAATGTTCGTAAAGACTGTAGACCAGTTAAAACTTCCATTACCCGTTTGGATCAAAATAATGCCGCCCAAACTAATGGCTAAACCAATGATTACGAAAAAGTTAAATTTTAATTCTTTAAATAAGATTAACGCGGCAATTGTCAGACTCGGCCATAAATAATTGACCAAACTGATTTCAATCGCTTGTTGAGCTGTTTGAGCCAAAGCAATGGCATACGAAAAACACAACTCATAAATCACAAATAAAAGGGTGGCGTATATCAAAAATTGGCGCGGAACCAGTTTAAGGTTTGGAATTTTAAATAAGAGCAATAGAATAATTGCGCTCAAGGTATACATAAAGAGCACAGCAAGATCAGGGCCAATACTGAAACTAATTTTCTTAAGTAAACCAACAATAGAAGACCATTGTAAGATTGCACTGAATCCAATCAGCGTTGCAAGATTTTTGGACATGATTGCTCGAAGATTTCGCAAATGGCGAATGAATTCTAAGCTTTAATTATAATCTTTCTTTAGTTGTTTAGTCTAAGCGTGAAATTATCAAACTCTATTTAATTAAAAATATTTAGAGCTCGTTGTACGTCAAGAGCAGCATGGCGATGAACTAGGTTTAGGTTCTGGCTTATTAACGCACGATTTAAAACTTGGACAATGTATTCATGCCTATATTCGTGCGAATCCAAATTTTCACTTAGCAGAGGGCGTTAAGTCGGCAATTATGATTGGCAATGGCTCAGGAATGGCGGGTTTGCTTTCACATCTTAAGCAACGTGTCGCAACAGAGCACTATCAAAACTGGTTAATTTATGGTGAGCATCAACAAGATTTCGATGCAATTTTTGCTGATGAACTGCATGAATTACAAAACCAAGGTAAAATTTCAGAAATCGATCGGGTATTTTCTCGTGATGGTTTTGCTGAAAAGTATGTGCAAGATGTCCTAGTTGTAAAAAAAGCTGAGTTGTTTGATTGGCTAGAGCAAGGGGCTTGTCTCTATATCTGCGGCAGTTTGAATATGGCCTAAGCGGTAGATGCCACTTTGCAAGAGATACTGGGCATTGAACAACTGCATACACTGCGTAAAGCAGGTCGTTACCGCCGTGATGTGTATTAAATAATTGATGTCTACTGAAGAAGTAAATAATGATGCAGTTCGTAATGAGATGGATCGATAGTTTAAAAAGGAACAATAATGGATAAATTTGTAATTAGAGTTTATCACGATTATAAAAGGCTAATTATAGCTATTTTTTTTATTATTGAGTTTTTGATTTTTTTAATAAAGTATTACTTTTTTGGGATAGGTTTCTGGAGTTTTATTGGTGCAGTAGTTTTTTTTATTATCTTTGTTGATCTAATTTATAATGGGAGTTATTTGTTGATCGGGAAGATAAAAAAAGAAAGTGAAGTTTATGAATATTATATTAGGTTTATCTATATTTTTGTAATTTATTTATTTTCAATATATTGCATTGTTGAGTGAAGAGTAAAATTTAAAAATTATGAGTAAATATTTTTTTTAATATTTTGTAGAGTTTTGCTCGTTTATGGCTCTATTGCATAAAGATTCTTAAGACAGACCACCATAAGTCACTAAAACTTATGTAACTTACTTGGATGTGAGGTGGGCCTAATCAAAATCTTTTGTCTTCTCCAAAGCGTGGATTAATCAATTGCTAGCCAATCTTATTGTTTGAATCTTTTATTTGGAACTGAGTGAAAAATGACTTATGAATATAAATTAATTTTCAGAGTTAAGTGTGTTGATTTTACAAAGATATTTGATCATGATGCTTTAAATTTATGTATATTTAAGTATAGTTATACCATTAAAAAATTTAAAAGATTAAAAAATCAATGAGAATGCATATTTTTTTAAATTCCTTACTTACGATGTATTGTTCAATTTCAATATTTATGGTCATTTTTATATATTTTTTATCTAATTGGCAAATATGGGAAAAAAATTTTACATTCATTGGCTTAATATCATTTTTAATACTGGCAATTTGTTTTTACTTTAAATATAACGAAAAATTGAATGATGATGATATTTTGTTCAAGCAGTTACCAATGAAAGTACAACTACCAATAAGAACTTCAACTATATTATTTTTAAACATAAATTTGGGTTTTATCTTATTTATATTGGCAGTGCTTACAATAGTAATTACAGCTAATATATGGTTTATTACACTTTGTATTTTTATTATTTGGAATGCAATAATTTATCATCCTCATATTTGGTTTGTAGATTCAATTGATTTAAAACAAGACATAAAAAATAAAACAAATGAATTTGAGATTATAAGACAGGATAAAGGTGATTTTGAATATTTTAATGATGGTTTCACATACACTATAACTGGGCCTGAAATAAGCACAAAAACTATATTATGGAAAGATATTCAAAGTATAGATGTCGTACGCCAAAATATTGGAACCATTGATGAGATTCAACTCTATATATTGTGTTCAAATACAATCATTTATATTACCGAAAATACACTGGGTTATTACTATTTCATTGATCAACTGCATCAGAATTTTCCAGAAATAGATGAAATTTGGCAAATTTCAATCATTGCAGATGATTCAGGGCAACCATTCAATATTATAAAAAAAGGCAATGGTCATTGATATGAAAAGTTATTTAGCCGTCTACGACATTGGCGCATAATTTGCTTGTTTCTACCTAATTTTTTACTGTTTGATATAACAAATTAGGAAGTTGAAGTGACTACAGGCTACTTACGTGGACAAGACTTAATTGATCAGATCCAACAACAGGATTATTCCAGAGATCTAATTGGATATCATGGCGATGTACCTCAAGTCGTATGGCCTAATCAGGCACGTATCGCAGTGCAGTTCGTGTTGAACTATGAAGAAGGTGGAGAAAACCATATCGAACATGGGGATGCAGGATCAGAACAATTCTTATCCGATATTATTGGAGCGGCCAGTTTTCCTGCCAAACATATGTCGATGGACTCGATGTATGAATATGGCTCTAGAGCCGGTTTTTGGCGGATTCATGAAGAATTTAAAAAACGTGATTTACCCATGACGGTCTTTGGCGTTGGTATGGCTTTAGCACGTAATCCTTATATCGTCGATGCGATCAGACAATCCAACTATGATGTCGTTTCACATGGTCAACGCTGGTTACATTATCAGGATATGCCGATAGAGCTAGAACGTCAGCACATGGATCAGGCAATTAGTGTGCTTGAAGCTTTATTTGGAAGGACGCCTATTGGCTGGTACACAGGGCGTGACAGTCCCAACACACGTCAGCTATTGGCTGAATTTCCGCAAATTAAATATGACTGCGATCACTATGGTGATGATTTACCTTTTTGGAGTCGTTTGACAAATGAAAATGGTCGAACCCGTCCACATTTAATTATTCCTTATACACTCGAAAGCAATGATATGAAGTTTTGTTCACCGGGTGGTTTCAACAGTGGTGAACAATTTTATCAATACCTTAAAGACGCTTTTGGTGTGCTATATGCAGAAGGTGAAAGCGCGCCAAAAATGTTATCGATAGGGATGCATTGTCGTATTTTAGGGCGACCAGGCCGTTTTAAAGCACTACAACGATTCTTAGATTATGTGCAATCACATGAAAAAGTCTGGATCTGTCGCCGTGGTGATATCGCGGAACATTGGTATACACATCATGCAGTCTAGTAAAAAAATATTTGGATAAAGAGGAGCTTAGCTCCTCTTTTTTTAGGCCTGTACTTAGGTAACTGACATCATAGACCTAGGTTGGCACTGATATTGCAAAACTAAATTTGAACAATCATTCAATAATTTTAGGCGATTTTATAGTGCAACTTGTTGAATTTAATAAAGCATCCGAAGCAGATGTAAAAACTTTTTTAAAGCACTGTGTGCAAATTGAAGGCTGGGCAGAACATATTGTAGCGCAGCGTCCTTATACCTGTGTCACACAAATCATAGAGCAAGCAGTAAAAGCTGCAAATGCTTGGACTTGGGATGAAATCAAAAATGCTCTAGATAACCATCCACGGATTGGTGAAAAAAAGGCACAGGCAGAATTAAGTTGTTTGGAACAACAATTTTCAACTCAAGAACAGTCTGAAATTTCAGCAGATGAAGAAACTCAATTTGCATTGCTCAAAGGCAATGTCGCGTATGAGAAAAAGTACGGATACCTCTTTTTAATCAAAGCTTCTGGCCTCAGTAGTGAAGATGTACTACAGGCGCTGCAATATCGATTATTGAATGATCCTGAAACCGAAAAACGAATTGTTCATCATCAACTGGCTGAAATTGCCTTATTAAGATTAAAACAGGAGCTTAGCGCATGATTAGCTCACATATTTTAGATACCAATCTAGGCAAACCCGCAGCAAACGTCAGCATTCAATTATTTAATGCACACGGAGAGTTACTAGGTTCAGCCCAAACCAATGCAGATGGTCGTGTCAATGATTTTGCGCTGAAGGACTTTACAGCAGGTGCTTATAGCCTTGAATTTGCGACTGCTGAATATTTTCAGACTTTAAATACCGAAACCTTTTTTCCAAAAGCTGTGATTCATTTTTATGTAAAAGATGCCTCGCAGCATTTTCATATTCCTTTACTCATCAGCCCATTTGCATATTCAACGTATCGTGGCAGCTAAGAGCAAAGTTAAAAAATAGGGGATATAAAAATGACAGAACAAAATAAAACAGTTTCACCAGAACATGAATATTTAGGCGCAGGGAAAAGCCTTGCCTATGGACTACGGGTACAGCCGAGATACGTGTAAAAATATGACAAATAAAAAATCAATATACTTTTTTTATTAGACAGTGGTTTTTTATCAAATTAGATTATGTTAAGTTAATTTGATCCAGTATTGGTTATTTATAAAACTAACTGAAAAGCTTCTGAGACTAGCTCAAGTAAACCTAAAAAGTGTTATTCATCTGGCCAACCCTTACTGAGGTTGAAAATATCTTTAAATGATTTGCCTTCCATTAATTTAAGTTGATGACCTTCTACTTTTGCATTTGGCATTATTAATGCTGATGAAGGTATTGGTAAAGTTGACCAAGGATTTATATAAAGCGTATGGTCTATATTTGTTAATGAATATATGGAAAGATTTCCAAACAGCCAAGCAGCACTACATCTTTTTCCCTTTGGTCCAGCTGGACCAAACCAAGCACCATTTGAAACTCTGGAAAAATGTGGATTATCTAAACTAGCCAAATTAAAGCTAAATTGTTCCTCACCAAAGAGTGCCTGCATTTCATCAATTGGGTTGAGTTTGAAACTATTAATGTTGACTGCAACAATTAGTGGTAAATCAAGTTGCCCATATCTATTTGTCTTTTTTTGAATTGCATCACGAATAGGTATCCAGCTATTAATCCAACTTGCATCGTAATTTTGGATTCCGATAAGTTGTTTATGTGTTCCACGATGTTTAACAGCTAAAGGAATTGCTTCTATAATTACTTTCCATTCCTCATGTGCCCATGAGATTTCTGGAAATGATGAGTATCCATTATTTTCTGAATCTGCTAAGACTATATCAGGGTCAAGTGAATCTAGCCAGGTCTTAATTATAGAGTATAATTTTTTACCACTTGGTTGAGTTATGGGATCTCCAGAAGAGTTAATCGAAAGAACAAAATTTTTATGAGGTCTAGAATTTAGATAGTCTAGGGTTGAATCTTTTAGTGCTTCAGCAGAATCGTTTTTACCATTATTTTCTGAAGTACAAATTGCTTCTAAATAAAACTGCTGTCCATCTGGGCATGTAACCAAGAAGTCTGGACGTTTAGATGAACCATTTGCTAATTCTGGGTGAGGGGATAATATAAAATCTTGATATACTAGATATTCATGTAATAAAAGTTCAAAAGTAGTAGAAGTGAATTGTCGATGATCACCTGATTTTAGACGAGCAATTATCTCGAGTTTTTCAGTTACAGGATAATTATTCAGGCACTGTTCTAATAGTAATCGTATTTGTTTAGCTTTTGGCCAAGCACAACGATCTAAGAAATCAAAATCTGATTCATTAGCCTGAATAATATCGTGATTTGTACGAATAAAATTTTGGAATAGCATAATTTACTTTGATAACCATTCAGCATATGCATTCACGTCAATCATTGGAACGGTACCGCTAAATTGCAACATTGAAATTAACTTGAACAGAAATGCGGTGGCAGGTTTCCCTTCTTGTGTGAATTCATATTTACCATTTGTGGGCTCCCAAATAAAGTGTCCATGTGCTGCGACACATCCAATTTCTAAGTGATCTTCATTACTGCCATTGCCGTCGCCTAAAGCTTTCCATAAAGCATCGCCGCAACATGGTGTCCAATCACTTTCAAGTGTCAAAATGCCCCCTATAATTGGAATTAATGGTTTTGGTGGATAGGTTCCTTTTGCGTATGGGATTGGCAGGCTTGTGCGTTGAAGCTTACGCACAGAGGCTACTTTTTGACGTGCATATTCAACATACTTCGCATTAATTGTCTGCTTCGCCTCAAAAATGGCATAAACGCTTTCAGCTGGGACAATGATTTGTCCTTGATATTGAAAAATGAATGGTGAGTATTGCCGATCATATATCACAACATCAATCTGCTCACTGAAAGTTCCTGTACTATCAACTACAAATGCTTTATCAGCTTGATAACGTTGTGGAAGATAGGTTTTAAGCATCTGAAGCCAAACCTCTTCACTAGCATCGCCCTTTGTTCCAGGGTGAGAGAATGATTTCCTAGCAGTCTCTAGTCGATGCTGAATATCATCATGCAGACTAGCAAGTAGAACAGATAATGACCATGCACTCATAGTTTCTTCTCCTCAAAGGGTGGAGTTGGATTCATTTGTTTAGCAATTGCTAATGCTCGTTCAAATTTCACACATTCTGAAGGATAGGCATCAAGGACAATTGTTGGGAGGAGTCGCTGAGTTAAATCTGAGAAAGTGAAGCCATAACGATCGGCTTTCTCTCCTGTTGCGGCCACAAAGTGATTAATTTCATTATCACTAAATCCTAGGGCTTGAAGTGATTCATTGAGAACAGCATGGCGTTGCCCTTCATTAGGTCGTTCAAAAGTCAGAATATCTGCTGCTCGGCGTTTAACGGCAGGATCTAGTGCACCAAGGCGATTTGTACACATAATTACGGCAGCTGGTAATTGACCATTAGCAATTCGATCAATACCTCGAATAAATGCATTTACTCCAGCACGGTCTTCATGATGCATCTGAGCTGATTCACGAGATTGAGCAAGTGCATCTGCTTCGTCTACTAAAAGTATGACAGCTCCACGTGCTGTACCATCTACATTTTTGAGGCTAGCAGCAGCTTCAACTGTATAATCAAATGCAGCTGATAACAACTGAGTCATTTCTCCAACACGACCTTGTCCTCTACTTGATAAACTAAGAGGGTATAGTGTGATATCAATTTTTTCTTGGCGTGCAACGGCATCACCGATCGTTTCTGCGAGTTCAGTTTTTCCTGAGCCAACA
Organism: Acinetobacter sp. YH12097; assembly: GCF_013419225.1. Classification (NCBI taxonomy): domain Bacteria; kingdom Pseudomonadati; phylum Pseudomonadota; class Gammaproteobacteria; order Moraxellales; family Moraxellaceae; genus Acinetobacter; species Acinetobacter sp. YH12097. The sequence goes on from NZ_VPAN01000028.1 coordinate 38,116, forward strand.
TCTCCTGCTAATACTACAAGTGGTGGGCGACGGAGTACATGCTTTAATAAATCTTTAGCGTCTGGATGAAATCTTTGTGCCCAGTTATTTAAACCTGAAGGGTTAACTAGAAGACTGAGAATTTTAATGAGGCGAGCCTTTTGATCATCAAGCCCAACAAGTTTTCCTAATCTTTCCTGAGGTTCGAAATCTGGAAAAATAAGTCGATGTTCAAATAGTTGATCAAGTGGTGGTCTGTTATGTGAAGTCATTTGTAGCTCCTTACGCTGGCTCTGCTTAATGCTTTACCACCAGCTGAATAGTTTCTATCGTTTTCCATATATCCATTTACCAAAGGTTCTTGGGCACTAGTACGCTGATAAGGCATTCGTGCTTTGAAAGCATCTTTTTCAGCTTGAGTGAGGACATCCCATGCAGATGAATATGTTAGATAATTATAGAATGATGCTCCTGAAGTATTTGCCCCAGGTTTAACACGACCAGGATCATCATCATCAGCTGCCATTCCATAAAGATCACGTGCAGTATATCTAAGCGTTGGTTCTATCCATTTATCATTATGTTTAAATCCCACGGTTAGAGTACCGAAGTAGCCTGCTTTCAGAAGTTCAATGGTTTCAATTTCAATTTCTCCAATATAGTTGTCTGTTGGACTTCCATAGAACCGTTGCATACGTTTTAAGTCAGCAGAAACTTTAGCTGCCATATGACGTGCATGAGTAATGGTAAAAGTTGTTGACTCAGTAATGGTAAAACTAGACATATCTTACTTACCCCTGAAATGATGAACCAAATACTTTTTGCCAGTAGTACACTGTTTCCCGCTTAGTTGGTGCAGCTAAAGCGGAATCGATTGCATCACCAGCATCAAGAGCAGCTTCGTAAATTGCATTTGCATTAACCTCGGTATACAGTCGGCTTACATTATTCAATGCGTTAACTGGATCAATGATTTGAATGCGATCATTAAAGTTTCCTATAGATGATGCAGGATAATTGTCAGTAAAGAGAATTAACTCTTGTAAGTCTGTTTGAGCCAAATAAGTGAAAAAATGTTGAAGTGCTTCAGGATAATCATTAAACGACAGGCCCTGATCGCTTAGACGAGCAAGAATTAACTCAATCATGAAAGACTTAAATCTAAAATTTTCGTTTGTTGCTTTTAAACGTGCAGCCCAGAACTTGATTAGACGAACCACTTGAGAGAAATGCTCTGGTTGAGCTTGTTTACGTTTCCGCATGAATTCAAGATGAAGAGGTATGTTGGTTTTTAATAATGAACCATCATCTTGGCTTACTAAATTTCCGTACCAAGAGGAATTTCCATCATACAAGATAGGTACTACATCTACATCTAAACCTGAACCACGAAATGATACTGTAACACTATAGGTTTGTGGTTTAACTTGGTCTGGTGAGAAGTTTGGAAAAGCCTTACGTAACCTCGTAGCAAGGTATTCGAGGAGTAATTTCACATCATGAGGTGCATCAGCTCCACTGATATAGCATGCTACATCTATATCATTGAGTGAACGTAGTGCAGTGCCTTTTGCAAGGCTACCTGAAAGCAGCATTTTTTTTAGGGTGAAATCTGGATGCTCACCAAGATACGTTTCAAGTTTGTCGCGTAGGCGTTTAGCTTGTGCACGAAATTCATCTGCTTTTACTTTTGGGAGATTGACCCTTTCTTGAGCAAAACGGGCAATATCTTTATGACTTACATGTTCTCGGGTCATTAGTATACTCCATAAATTACATATCGAGATCGACATGATGTATATGTCTAGTTTATAATATACATTGAAAAACTAGTCAACTATTTTATGGCGAATTAGACATGAGTAATGAACTTTCACCTTCAGAGCTATTCCAAGAGCGATTAAAATCTGCTAGAGAATTACGCCAATGGAGTCAGAGTGATCTAGCTGTTAAAGCAAATATGCCACCAAGCTCCATAGCTCATTTCGAGTCTGGATCACGTAAACCCTCATTTGACACTCTTCGGCGCCTTGCAAATGCATTAACAGTAACAACAGATTATTTGCTTGGGCGGGTAGATGATCCCTCTATGGCTGAATCGGCTGATCCACTTTTTCGAGATGTTAGTAAGTTGACTGGGCATGATCGTGAGCTTGCGAAAGATTTTCTACAAATGCTTGCTAATCGAAATAAGCAGGGGAAATAAAATATGAGTCTTGCACTGCGTTTAAAAACTGCAAAACAAAAAGGAGAAATGCTTCTAGTTGAAGAAGGTCTAGTAAGTTTGCCCATAGATCCATTTGAAATTGCAGAGCGTCGAGATATTGTTGTTCAGGCAAAGCCAAATGTAGCATCTGGTGTTTCAGGAATGCTTTTGAGACATGGCAATACTTTTGGAATTCTTTATGCCTCTGATATTCCCAGTGATGGTTTTCAACGTTTTAGCGTAGCACATGAATTAGGGCATTATTTTCTTGATGGTCATATTGATCATGTTCTTCCTAACGATGGTTTTCATCAGTCTCATGCTGGTTTTTCTTCTCAAGATCCGTATGAGCGTGAAGCTGATAGTTTTGCTGTAGGTTTATTAATGCCTTCTAAGCTTTTCAGGCGTTTAATTGGTCGTCATCCTCTTGGTTTGGTAGATATTGAAGCTGCTGCTGAGACTTGCAAAACATCTTTAACTGCTACAGCAATTCGTTATGTTGAACTAACCAGTGATGCTATTGCAATTATTGTCAGCACTGGTTCGACAATTGATTACTGTATTATGTCTGAGGCGATGAAATCATTTCGAAATTTAACTTGGTTCAAACGAGGAGCATTAGTACCGTTAAATACTGAGACTGCTCGATTTAATGCTGATCCATCAAGGGGATTACGTGGTGAACGATCCAGTATAAAAATTGATATCCTTGATTGGCTTGGAGGAACAAATTCAAGCATACTTACCGAGGAAGTTATTGGGCTAGGTAACTATGGAAAAACTTTGACTATACTTTCCTCTTCAAAAATTGGCCAAGAGATTTATAGTGGAGATGAGGACGATGATGAGGAGAAGTTGATAGAGAGCTGGACACCTAGGTTTCGAAGATAAATACTAAACAGTAATGTACAGTCAAATAGGGGCTGAATAGTAGATATGAATAGTAATTCCAATGTAGATACTTTAGCACAAAATGAGCCTCCTAATCAGATAAAAATTTCTTTTGCCTTTGACAGGACTAATGCTCAGATTCAAACATTATCTTTTATTGATTTAGATAAAATATCTGAAAGTGACTCAATCACGGAAAATATTTCTAATATTTTAAGGAAAAGTTTGTTGGATTTTTTTAAAACAGATCCTAAGAAATTAGAGCTTGCTTTGGAGAAAAATTCTGAAAACGATTTTTTGGAGGCCTTGAGTCATTATCAAGAAGATGATCCAAATGTAAGACAGCAAATTTATTCATTAGTAAATCAGTCTTTAAAACAGAAATCATGGAAAAAATCATATCTGAAAATATTGGTACGTACAGGGTTGCTTGCTGAAAATTCTAACGACTTTAATGTTGCAAAAGGATATTTAAAAGAAGCATTAAAACTGAAAATGGATGATGATACTCGAGTAGGAATCACTTTATCATATGCAAATAGTTATGCAAAAGAGGGACATTTAGATACAGCCATACAAATTTATAAGAGCGTTCTTGATTCGAGTTTAAAGAAGGTTGGATTTGAAAATATAGCTTGGTGCCACAATAATTTAGGTGCATCTTTAATTAAGAATAAAAGGATCGATGAGGGGGTAATTCATTATAGAGAGGCTGCTAGAATTCGGGAAAATAATAATAAAATAGGTGAGCCTTTTCGCACATTAGGCATATTAGCACGCTCTTTAGAGTTATTGGATATCCAATGTTCATTATCTCTTTATGATGAAATTTGTACGACATTACATAATGATATATCCTCTTCTGAAATAATAAGAAATAGAGCACATGCACATTATGGAGCTGCACGTCTACGATGTTTGGAGTTGGGAGCATATAAAGAAGCATTAAAAGATGTAAATGATGCTATTCCATTACTTGATGTGTGCTGAAAAAACAGGAGGTTTTAACTTGGTAAACTAAACACACTCATCAGGAGTTTACCATGAGCAAGAAACACAAGACTTACACCACAGAATTTAAAGCTGAAGCCATCAAATTAATT